>NZ_JBHUXA010000027.1:0-94079 GCF_042669725.1 Nocardia sp. NPDC057227
GGGCGAGACCGATCGGTCTCGCCCCGCTCCGGAGCTGCTACTGGAAGGTGCCCGGCGGCTGCCACGGCTTGCCGTGCGGGTCGTCGGCCCTCGGCGCGGGGCGCGGCTGCTCCTCGGCGGGCGGCTCCTGCTGTTGCTGCTGCGCGGGCGAGAGCACCGGCCGGTGCGGCGCGGGGTCGCGCCGGGGCACCCCGGCCGGACCGGTGTCGACCGGGGTGCGTGCGGTCTCCTCCGCGGCGCGCACCGCCTGCGCGATGGCCGGGTCGGGCGCGGTGTCGAACCAGTCGGCCACCTCGTCGTCGCCGTCCTCCGGGCGGCTCTGCTCGACGTCGGCGGTGGGCGGCTCGTAGCGGAAGACGCCGTCGTCGCCCTGGCTGCCGAAGCTCTTCGCGAAGCCCTCCAGCGCCTTGCCGAAATCACTCGGCACCAGCCACACCTTGTTCGCGTCGCCCTTGGCGACCAGCGGCAGCGTCTGCATGTACTGGTAGGCGAGCAGCTCCGGGGTCGGCTTGCCCGACTTGATCGCGGCGAACACCTTCTCGATCGCCTTCGCCTGGCCCTGCGCCTGCAGGTAGGCGGCGGCGCGCTCGCCCTGGGCGCGCAGGATGCGGCTCTGCCGCTCGCCCTCGGCGGAGAGGATGTTGGACTGCTTGCCGCCCTCGGCGGCCAGGATCTGCGCCTGCTTGGCGCCCTCGGCGGTCTTGATCTGCGATTCCCGCGTGCCCTCCGCGGTCAGGATCATGGCCCGCTTCTCGCGGTCCGCCTTCATCTGCTTCTCCATCGACTCCTGGATCGACGGCGGCGGGTCGATGGCCTTGAGCTCGACCCTGGCGACCCGGAGCCCCCAGCGGCCGGTGGCCTCGTCGAGCACCCCGCGCAGCTGGTTGTTGATCTCGTCGCGGGAGGTCAGCGTCTCCTCCAGGGTCATCCCGCCGACCACGTTGCGCAGCGTGGTGACGGTGAGCTGCTCGACCGCGGCGATGTAGTTGCTGATCTCGTAGACCGCCGCCTGCGGGCTGGTGACCTGGAAGTAGACCACCGAGTCGATCTGCAGCGTCAGGTTGTCCTGGGTGATCACCGGCTGCGGCGGGAAGGAGACCACCCGCTCGCGCAGGTCGACCTTGGCGCGCACCCGGTCCGCGAACGGGACCAGGAAGGTCAGCTGCCCGGAGACGGTGCGCGAGTAGCGGCCGAGCCGCTCGATGACCGCGGCCTCGGCCTGCGGCACCAGCGCGATCGACTTGAACACCACCACGACGACCAGCAGGACGAGGACGGCGGCGACGATCAGTACAGCCATTACGGCCCCTTCCAGACGACGGCGGTCGCGCCGTCGATCTTCATCACGTACACGCTCGAACCCTCTTCGTAGGTTTCGTCCGGATTCAGCGGGCGCGCGGTCCACACCTCGCCGTCGATCTTGACCCGACCGGCGTGCTCGGCCACCCGCTGCAGCACCAGCGCGGTCTTGCCCGGCAGCGCGTCGACATTGGTGGCGTGCGGCGGCGGCGTGCCGAACTTGCGGCGCAGCACCGGGCGCACGCCGGCGAAGAGCACCAGCGTGATCGCGGCGAAGACCAGCGCGTCGGCCACCAGCGAGGTGTCCAGCGTCGCGCTCACCCCCGCGGTGCCGAGCGCGGCCAGCCCCAGCGTGAGCAGGGTCAGCTCCCCGGTGAAGATCTCCGCCGCCGCGAGCAGGATTCCCGCGACCAGCCAGACGATTGCGGCCACGCCCCAACTCTAGCCGCCGGGACCGGCGTTCCGGGCGGTAGCGCGCGGCGCGACCGGAACGGACCCACCGCGGGGTAGTTTCGGGAGCCGTGAGTGGGCGCGACAACTACGGCGGCGACATCTTCTCCGGGCACTCCGGGGCGAAGCGGCGGGCGGTGCCCGAGGTCACCGCGGAGCGCGATCTGGTGGTGGAGGACGCGGCGAGCGGATTCTGCGGTGCCGTGGTCGGATTCGACCGCAGCTACGACGGCGAGTTCGTGAAGCTGGAGGACCGGCGCGGCGCGGTCCGGCTGTTCGCGCTGCGCGCGGCGGCGTTCCTGCTCGACGGCGAGCCGGTCACCCTGGTCCGCCCCGCCGCGGCGCCGCCCGCCGCGGCGACCCGCTCGGCCTCCGGCTCCACCCGGGTGGACGGGCTGCGCGCCCGGGTCGCGCGCGGCAGCCGGATCTGGGTCGAGGGCGTGCACGACGCGGCGCTGGTGGAGCGGGTCTGGGGGCACGACCTCCGGGTCGAGGGCGTTGTGGTCGAGCACCTGGAGGGGCTGGACAACCTGGCCGCCCGGCTCGCCGAGTTCTCCCCCGGCCCCGGCCGCCGGGTCGGGGTGCTGGTCGACCACCTGATCACCGGAACCAAGGAGGACCGGCTGACCCAGGGGCTCGGGCCGTACGTGCTGGTCACCGGGCATCCCTACGTCGATGTGTGGCAGGCGGTGAAGCCTTCCGCGCTCGGCATCCCGGAGTGGCCGCCGGTGCCGCGCGGCGAGGACTGGAAGACCGGCATCTGCACCCGGTTGCGGTGGGGTTCGCCACAGGACGGCTGGCGGCGCGTGCAGGCCGGGGTCGACAGCTTCCGCGACCTGGAATCGCCGCTGATCGGCGCGGTGGAGCGGCTGATCGACTTCGTCACCGAACCGGAGTGACCCCGGGGCGATCCGGTTGCGGTGGTGCCGCCGTCGACGTCGCCCGCCGCTCGCGGACAGCCTCTATGCTCGAATGTCATGTGCTCCCCCAGTGCCACGCTGACGGTCTGGGCCGGCTCCTGGCTGGCCGGCTGCAGCGCGCCCGACGACGTCCTCGAGGCGCTGCAGGCCTGGTCGCCGACGCACACCATCGCGGCGGGCGACCCGGTGACCGGCGGCCGCACCGACCTGCCCTGGTCCGCGCACGGCAATGCAGGCGCCGGAATCATGGCGCTGCTCAAGGTGATCCGCGAGGCGATGGCCGAGCCGGGCGCCCGCATGCGGCTGGTCCTTCCGGTCCCCGGCGACCTGCGCGGCCTCCCGCCCGGCACCGCCTTCGCCGCGGACGCGCTGGAGGCCGAGGAGGGGCTGCTGATCGGGGTGCCCGGCGGCGACGGCACCGGGCTGATCCCGCACTGGACCGACGAGGGCACCCTGCAGTGGACCGTCTACAGCGCGCCGGTGCGCCCGGAGCACGGCCAGGACATGTCGCTCGGCGAGGCCGAGTACGCCATGCGCGAGGCCGTCCGGGACGCCGCCGACGCGCTGCAGCAGCTGCACACCACCGCCATGGGCGGCGGCTCCGGTGACCCGCGCGAGCTGATCGAGGCCGAGCTCGCCGACTACTCCAGGCACGACTACCCGGACTCGGTTCCGCTGCGCGCCAGGCGAATCCTGGACACCGCCGACCACGTCGCCGCCATTCTCACCGTCGCGCAGCGGGAGCCGGCCTCGCGCCCGACCTCGGCGGGCTCGATGGGCGCGCAGGAGACGCTGCTGCGCCCGCTCTGGGACGCCATCCGCGCCGCCAGGCTGGTCGCCGTGCACGCCGCCGCGGATCGCCCGGCCTGACGGCCCCGCGCACCCGGAGCCGCTCGGCCGGGAACCGCGCCGCTGGGGAGCCGCTCAGCCGGGGAGCCGGGGCCGGGGTGCGGTCGGCAGCCGCCAGCCGAAGAGCAGGCCGAGCAACCGCAGCCCGGTCGCCGCCACCGCGCCGGCGACCAGCCATACCGCCTGCGCGACATCGGTGTAGGTGCCGCCGAGCGCCACGATCGCCGCGCCGAGCAACGCGGGGACGGCGTAGAGATCCGCGGGCTGCAGCAGCAGCGGGATCTCGCGGACCAGCACGTCCCGCAGGATGCCGCCGCCCACCGCCGTGAGCAGCCCGACCAGCGTGGCCGCCGACGGGCTGCTGTGCAGGTCGAGCGCGATAGCCGCACCGGTCGCCGCGAACAGCCCCATCCCGACGGCGTCCAGGACCAGGACGGTCCGGCGCAGCGCGGTGAACGCGGGGTGGAAGAAGAAGACGGCAAGCGCCGCGACCGAGGCGATGCCGATCGGCACCCAGTCCTGCACCGCCGCCGGCGGCACCCGGCCGAGCAGCACGTCGCGCAGGATGCCGCCGCCAACCCCGGTCAGCACGCCGACCGTGACGATGCCCCACAGATCGAGGTCCTTGCGCACCCCGACCAGGGCGCCGGAGGCGGCGAAGACGGCGATACCCGCGCCGTTCAGGATTTCCTGCAGCACAGCAGCATCCTGCCGCACCCGCGCCGCCACGCACCGTCAGCGCGGCCGCTCCGGCCCGATCGGCAGGCCGGCTCCGACCCGCTGCTTCAGCGCGCGGAAGTCGCCGATGCCGTCGACCAGGAGAAGCGGGGTGCCGTCATCGGCCTCGTCGTCCAGCACCCGCAGGACGGAACGATCCAGGTGCTCGAGCAGGCGGGAGTCGTCCAGTTCGAGATACTCGGGTGCGTTGCCGATCGCGAGCCGCGGCCTGCCGACCACGACCTCGGCGGCCAGCTCGCCGCCGATGGTGAAGTGGTGTTCCTCGCCGTAGAAGAGCGCGCAGTGGACGGAGCCCCCGATATCCGCGCCGCAGTCGTTGTAATCGCCGATGACGCGGTTCGCGCGCAGGTCGCCGGTGATCTCCAGCCAGCCGGCGGTCACCACGTCGCGGGCCCGCAGATCGCCGCCGACCAGCAGGAAGGTCTCCGGGTCGTCGCTGTCGGAGTAGCAGCCGTCGACGGTCAGGTCATCGGTGACGACGAGCAGATACGCACCCGCCGCAGCCGGGTCCAGATCGCCGCTGACGTGCAGATCGCCCTCGACCACGACGAAATCACGCTCGTAGTCCTCGATTTCGTCCACGGCCTCGACCAGGCGGGCGCGCTTGCCCTCGTCCCGCACCGAGGCGATCAGCTCGAGCAGTCGTTTCCGCGACAGCTCGCCGCTCTTCCACCGCCTGGCATTCGTGATCACCCGGCCGAAGCTACCGGAGGCGATTTCGCATCTCGGCGGGCGGTGTGTAAGGTTATGAATGCAACGCGGGGTGGAGCAGCTCGGTAGCTCGCTGGGCTCATAACCCAGAGGTCGCAGGTTCAAATCCTGTCCCCGCTACCACGGTTCAGGCCAGAGAGATTTCGATCTCTCTGGCCTGAGTCATTTCCTCAGGGCGTTCAGCACGCGGTGAAGTAGCGCTCCAGCATGTCCGGCGCGCCGTCGGTCTTCGCCTGGGTCCAGCACCGGTTGTGCGGGAAGATCACGTAGGTGGTCCAGCTCGCGGCCGCGCGCCATACGATGCGCTGGCTGTCGCCGGGCACGTCCCACGCGATGACCGCCCAGGTGCCGTCGCATTCGCGCACCGTTGCGGTCGCGTTCCGCTGATAGTCGGCGAGGTCGAGGTCCCCGGCGATGCTCTGCGGGTCGCAATTCGACGTCGGCGCGGGGTTCTGGAAACGCAGCGAGCCGGTGACCGATTCGCCGTCCGTCGTCACGAAGAGCGTGTGCATGCCCTCCGGCACGGGGTCGGAGCCGGGCGGCGGAGTCATGCCGAAGTGGTAGCAGCCCACCGGCACCGGGAACGTGCTCCGCCCGTCGGCGTCGGTGCTGCCCGTCCAGCGCTCGACCTCCGGAATCCCCTCCGGTAACTCCCGCGAGGCGGGATCACACGGTGCGTAGCGGGCCAGCCGCACCGGAACGTTCGGCACCGCGGCACCTCCGACGGTGGCGGTGCGCAGCACGACCGTGCCGGACCCGGCGGTCGACGCGGGTTCGGTGGCCGGTGTCTCCGGGGTGGCGGAGGCCGGTACCGACGTCGACGATGCCGGTGCGGCGACGCTCGAGCGCGGCGCCGACGAGCCCGCGGGCGAGCCGGACTGTGCCGTTCCCGGCTGCGCCGTACTCGCCCCGCCGCCCTCGCACGCGGCGACCGCCGCGACCGCGCAGATGATGAAAACCGTGTGTACGAATCGCTGAAGTCGCACTGTCTCCCCCTGGTGTCGTGTTCGATTGACGCCTGTATATCGCCTGTTCGCGCACGGTATTACCAGGTGCGGAGCCCATTGTTTCGACGGCTTGTGCCTGCCGCCCCGCTTCCGTCAGGAGCTTGCGGGGCGGCGCGGGGGCGCGCAGCAGCCGACGGCGCAGGGGGCGCCGTCGGGGGTGGAGCCGAAGCCGGGGACCGCGCCGAGTTTGCGCGCGGGTGCGGCGTCGAGGTGCTCGGCGATCAGCTCGAGGACGAGCTTCGCGAAGCGCGGGTCGGCGCCGGGGGTGCCTGCGCGGGCGAAGGCCATGCCGAGTTCGCTGGCCCGCTCCTCGGCCTCGTTGTCCAGGTCCCAGATGACCTCGAGGTGGTCGGAGACGAAGCCGACCGGGCAGACCACGACGGCGTCGATTCCCTTGCCGCTCAGCGCATCCAGGTGGTCGACGATGTCCGGCTCCAGCCACGGGATCTGCGGGGGGCCGGAGCGCGACTGCCACACCACGTCGAAGTCGGAGAACCCGACGGCCTCGGCGCAGAGCCGGGCCGCCTCCGCGACCTGGCGCGAGTACAGCTGCCCGCCGAGCGCGGGCGGGCCCGCGGTGCCGTCCGCGGAGACCGGCACCGAGTGCGCGGTGAACACCAGCCGCGCCCGATCGCGCCGGTCGGCGGGCAGCTCGGCCAGCGCGGTGCGGATCGCGTCCGCGAACGCCGCGATCAGCAGCGGGTGGTCGAAGTACTGCCGCAACTTGACCAGCCGCGGCGCGGCGTCGCCGACCGCGCCGCGGGCGCGCGCGATGTCCTCGTGGTACTGCAGGCAGCCGGAGTACCCGCCCCACGCCGAGGTCGGGAAGACCAGCGCCGAGCGGACCCCGTCGGCCGCCATCCGCGCCACGGTGTCCTCGACCATGGGGTGCCAGTTCCGGTTGCCGAAATACACCGGCAGCTCCAGCCCGGCGGCCGCGATCTCCGCCTGCACCGCGGCGATGATCGCCAGGTTGAGCTCGTTGATCGGCGACCGCCCGCCGAAGTGGTGGTAGTGCTCGGCGACCGCGAGCAGCCGCTCGTGCGGGACATTGCGGCCCCTGGTCACGTTCTCCAGGAACGGCATCACGTCCTCGGGGCGCTCCGGGCCGCCGAACGACAGCAGCAGGAGTGCGTCGGCCGGTGCGGCCACGGGAGCCTCCTCGGGATCGGTCAGTTGAAGCTCTCCGGGAACCAGGTGTTGTGGCTGGCGCCGCCGTCGACGTAGACGATGGAGCCGGTGGTGGCGGGGAGCCAGTCGGAGAGCAGCGCCACGATGGACTTACCCACCGCGGTCGGGTCGTCCACGTTCCAGCCGATCGGCGAGGCGCCGTCCCAGTACTCGTTGAGCTGGCTCAGCTTCGCCGCGTCGTCGGTGGCGGTGCCCGCGATGGCCTTGGCGGCCAGCGTCTTGATCGGGCCTGCGGCGACCAGGTTGGAGCGGGCCCGCTTGGCCTCGCCGACCTCGCGCGCCACGTACCGGTTCACCGACTCCAGCGCGGCCTTGGCCACACCCATCCAGTTGTAGTAGGGCATGGCGGTGCGCGGGTCGAAGTCCATGCCGACCAGCGAGGCGCCCTCGTTCAGGACGGGCAGCACCGAGCGGGCCAGCGCGGCGTAGCTCCAGGCCGAGATCTCGAATGCCTTGGCCGCGTCCGGGCCGGGGCCCTCCAGGAACGGCTTGGAGCCGGGGCCCATCAGGGTGCGCGGGGCGAAGGCGATGGAGTGCAGCACGCCGTCGAGCCCCTGCGGGGCCAGCTCGCGCACCTTGCCCGCGAGCGCGTCCAGGTCGTCCTCGCTGGTGATGTCGAGGCCGATCGCGGGCGGGACCTCCTTCGGCAGCCGCTTGGCGATCCGGTCGATCAGCCGCAGCCGCTCCGGGATCCCGGTGATCAGCACCGTGGCGTCCTGCTCCTGCGCGATCGCCGCCGCGCGGAACGCGATGGACGCGTCGGTGATGATCCCGGTGATCAGGATGGTCTTGCCTTCGAGCAGTCCGCCCATGGGTTCTCGGTTCTCCTGAGGTTCGTTGAAGGGTGTCGGGGTGGGCCGGGTCAGTGACCCATGCCCATGCCGCCGTCGACCGGGATGATCGCGCCGGAGACGTAGGCCGAGTCCTCGGACGCCAGGAAGCTCACCACGTTGGCGACGTCCTCCGGCTTGCCGAGCCGCTGCAGCGGGATGAACTTCTTCGCGGTGTCGCGCAGGTCGTCACCGAGCTCGGCGGTCATGTCGGTCTCGATGAAGCCGGGCGCGACGACGTTCGCGGTGATGCTGCGCGAGCCGAGCTCGCGGGTGATCGAGCGGGCCATGCCGACCACGCCTGCCTTGGAGGCGGCGTAGTTGATCTGGCCGGGGCCGCCACCGAGGCCGACCACCGAGCCGAGGAAGATCATCCGGCCCCAGCGCGCCCGCAGCATGGCGCGGTTCGCCCGCTTGGCCACCCGGAAGGCGCCGGTCAGGTTGGCGTCGAGCACCCGGGTGAACTGCTCCTCGTCCATCCGCATGAGCAGCGTGTCGTCGGTGATACCGGCATTGGCGACCAGCACCTCGACCGGCCCCTGGTGCTGCTCCACCTCGGTGAACGCGGCATCCACCGACGCACTGTCGGTGACATCGCACTTCACCCCGAACAGCCCGTCGGGCACCCCCGACCCACGATGCGTCACGGCAACCTTGTGGCCGTCGGCGAGCAGACGCTGGGCGACCGCGAGGCCGATGCCGCGGTTTCCTCCGGTCACCAGGACCGAACGGGATGTGGTGTTCGACATGCCGATCAACCTACCCGCTCGGATCCCGCGTTCACGACGAGGCCACCAGGTTTGTCGGACCGTCATCCGCGCACGGGCGCCGCCGTGTGAGACTCCACAACGACGGCGACCCGCACCGGCACACCGGATTCGGCCGGTGGCCGCGGATCACGGCAGGCGCTGGCGGCGGAGCAGCCCGGTGAGCACGCCCGCGGCGACGAGGAGCATGCCGAGCAGCAGCCACGGGCGGCTGGCGTCGCCCCTGGTGAGCTCGTAGCCGATCTGCTCCTCGAGGGTGTCGTAGACCGAGGTCAGCTCCTGCAGCGAGGAGGCCGTGTAGAACTCGCCGCCGGAGAGGCGGGCGATCTCGCGCATGGCGTCGTCGTCCACCTCGACGCGGACGTCGTCGGTGCCGCCCTCGGGGCGGGGGATGTGCACGACGCCCCACTTGGTGCCGAAGGAGATCGTGGAGATGGGGACGTTCTTGGTCTTGGCGAGCCGGGCCGCGACGAACTCGTGCCTCGGATCGTCCTGGTCGTTGAAGTCGGGGACGGTCTGCTTGCCGTCCGACATCAGCACGATCCGGGCGGGCGGCGGCTCCTGCGCCCCGCCGAGCACCGAGGCGAGCGTGTCGATGGCCTGCAGCGCGGTGAGGATGCCCTCGCCGGTTGCGGTGCGCTCGGCGAGCTTGACGTTGTCGATCGAGGCCTTGACCGCCTCGTGGTTCGTCGTCGGCGAGACCATCACCGATGCGGTGCCCGCGAAGCTCACGAAGCCGATGTTCAGCCCCTCGGGCAGCCCGTCGACGAAGTCCTTACCGGCCTTCTGCGCCACCTGCAGGCGGTTCGGCGCCACGTCGGTGGCCTCCATGGAGAGCGAGACGTCCATGACCAGCATGACGGTGGCCCGATTCCGCGGCACCTTCTGCACGCTGGTCGGGCCTGCCGCGGCGATGGTCAGGAAGATCAGCCCGACCAGCATGAGCGCGATCGGCGCGTGCCGGAACGGGCTCGGCCGCGCGGGCGCGACCTTCTCCAGCAGCTCCATGTTGCCGAAGCGCAGCATCTGCCTGTGCCTGCCGCGCTGGACCAGCACGTAGCCGAGCACGATGAGCGCGACGACGGCGAGGAATCCGAGCCAGATCGGTGCGTTGAAGTGGGAAATGCTCACTGCCGAGGCACCCCGCCGGTCGGGGCGCCGAAGCTGTGGCGCCGGGTGGACACGAACCGGACCACGTCGGCGATCCAGTCCCGGTCGGTACGCAGCGGGAGCACCGGCGCGCCGCAGCTGCGCAGCGCCTGCTCCACCTGGGCGCGGTGCTGCTCCGCGGCGGCCGCGTAGTCGGCCCGCAGGGTGCTGGTGACGCTGAACTCGCGGGTGCGCCCGGTCTCCGGGTCGTGCAGCACGATGTCGCCGACATCGGGCAGGGTCAGGTCGCGCGGGTCGAGCACCTCGACGGCGAGCAGGTCGTGCCGCGCCGAGATGGCGCGCAGCGAGCGCTGCCAGTCGATATCGCCGAGGAAGTCGCTGATGATCACCGCGAGGCCGCGCTTGCGCTGCGGCCTGCGCAGCGATTCGATGCCAGCCTTCAGGTCGCCGCGGACGCCGTCGGCGGCGTGCGGAGTGGTGGCGATGTCGCGCAGCAGCGACTGCGCGTGTACCCGCCCGCTGCGCGCCGGAATCCGCACCAGCCGGTCGCCGGTCGCGACGACCGCGCCGATCCGGTTGCCGCCGCCGCTGGTCAGGTGGGTGACGGCGGCCGCGGCGGCGATCGCGAGATCGCGCTTCTGGCACAGCGCGGTGCCGAAGTCGAGGCTGGCCGAGAGGTCGACCACGATCCAGGTCTCCAGCTCGCGGTCGGCGATCATCTGCCTGACGTGCGGGTTGGTGGTGCGGGCGGTGACCGACCAGTCCATCTGGCGCACGTCGTCGCCGGGCTGGTAGATCCGCGCCTCCCCCGGCTCCGAGCCGGGGCCGGGGATGAGCCCGAGGTGGTCGCCGTGCAGCACGCCGTCGAGCCGGCGCCGCACGGTGAGCTCGAGCGTCTTCAGCGCCGCCGTCAGCTTCGGGTCGGTGAGTTCACCGGCCCGGAACGAGGGCGGGGCATGGTTCGGGTTCGGCACGCGGGCAACCGGTTCGGAGGCTGCCGTCACTGCGACTGGTTGTTGCCGGCGGCCTGCGGAACCGGCGCGCCCTGCGGATGCTGCTGCGGCGCGGGCTGCGGCGGCACGCCCTGCTGCTGCTGGTACGGCTGCTGCTGGGCGGGCGCGGGCGGGGCGCCCGCGCCGTTGCTGCCCGCGACCGCCTGCGGGGCGACCTGCGGCAGCCCGACGGTCTGCAGCACCCGGCGGATCACGTCCTCCGGCGAGACCTCGTCGGCGAGCGCGTCGTAGGAGAGCACCAGCCGGTGCCGCAGCACGTCCGGGATCACCTCGACGACATCCTGCGGGACCACGTAGTCGCGGCCGCGGATCAGCGCCACCGAGCGGGCGGCGGCGATGATGCCGAGGCTGGCGCGTGGCGAGGCGCCGTAGGCGATCCAGCTCGCGACGTCCTGCATGCCGAACTCCAGCGGCTTGCGGGTCGCGGCGATCACCCGGACCACGTAGTCGACCAGCGCGTGGTGCACGAAGGTGCTCGCGGCGACCTTCTGCAGCCGAATCAGCTCGACGGGATCGAGGATCCGGGAGGCGGTGGGCGGGGTGACGCCCATCCGGTAGATGATCTCGCGCTCCTCCTCGACCGTGGGGTAATCCACCACGACCTTGAAGAGGAAGCGGTCGCGCTGCGCCTCGGGCAGCGGGTAGACGCCCTCGCTCTCGATCGGGTTCTGGGTCGCCATGACCAGGAACGGATCGGGCATCGGGTAGGTCTTGCCGCCGATCGAGACGTGCCGCTCGGCCATCACCTCGAGCAGCGCCGACTGCACCTTGGCGGGCGCGCGGTTGATCTCGTCGGCGAGCACGAAGTTCGCGACCACCGGGCCGAGCTCGGTGTCGAACTCCTCGCGGCCCTGGCGGTAGATCCTGGTGCCGACGAGGTCGGTGGGCACCAGGTCCGGGGTGAACTGCACCCGGGAGAAGGAGCCGCCGACCACGGTGGCGAAGGTCTCGACGGCGAGCGTCTTGGCGATGCCCGGCACGCCCTCCAGCAGCACGTGGCCGCGCGCGAGCACGCCGACGAGCAGCCGCTCGACGAGCCGGTCCTGACCCACGATGACCCGCTTGACCTCGTAGATCGCCTTCTCGAGGAGCTGCACGTCGCGCTCGAGGGTGCTTCCGGGTGCGGGCGGTTCCTTCGCTAGTCCTGCCCCGCTCACACCATCCGTCGAAGTCACCAACATCCCCGCTTTCGCCTCGGTCCTGTGCGTGCTGCCACAACTATTCCAGGTAATGGGCCGCGCCGCCGCAACCGGTGCGACTTCTCCCGGTCAGCCGGTGACGATGCGCACCGCGTACGGCATGATCCCGCCCGTGCGGACCGGCGACACCTTGACGACGTCACCGGACTGCGGTGCTTCGATCATGGTGCCGTCGCCGAGGTAGAGCGCGACGTGCTGACTCCCGCCCGAACCCCAGAAGAGCATGTCGCCGCGGCGCCGCTGCTCGACCGGGACGCGGGTACCCGCGTTGTATTGGTAGCCACTGTAGTGCGGCAGCGCCACCCCGATACCGGCGAAGGCGTAGAGCATCAGCCCGGAGCAGTCGAAGCCGACCTTCTTGTAGTCGCCGTGCTCGTCGGCGACGCCGCCGTCCTTGATCCCGAGGGTGGGGCCGTCCTCGTCGCCGCCGCCCCAGGCGTAGGTGACGCCGAGCTGGGACATGGCCCGGTCGACCACGGTCTCGACGGCGCCGGAGCCGTGCACCGACGGCGAGGACGGCTTCGGCTTCTTCGGCTTGCTCGGCGCGGACGGCGTCGCCTCCAGCTGGGTGTGCGGCCTGCTGCCCTGGTTCAGCGTGGCGGCGCGGTCGCGCGCGGCCTGGTCGACGGCGGCGCGGGCGGCGGCAGCGGCCGCGGCGGCTCTGATCGCCGCCTCCTCGGCCTTGCGCTGCCGATCCCAGTCGATCCAGACGGCGCGCTGGTCCTGCAGGCCGGAGACGGTGGAGCGGGCGCTGTCGAGCCTGCCCTGGGCGGCGTCCCGCGCCTGCTGGAGGACGTTGCGCTGCACGGTCTGCCGGTCCAGCTCGGCGCCGGCCGCGGCCACCGCGTCCTGCGCCGCGTCCTTCTTGACCTCGGCGTCGGCGGCCGCCGCGTCGGCGACCGACTTCGCCTGCCGCGCCTCGGAGTTGCGGTTGCCCTGGTCGAGCTGCGCGCGGCGCAGCCCGTCCAGCACCGACTGCTGCCGCTTGGAGACCAGGTCGAGCACCTGGGCCCGGTCCAGCGCGGCGTCCGGGGTGGCGGCGGAGAGGTAGCTGACCATCGTGGTCGCGCCGGGGCGGGTGTAGGCCTCGGTGGCGAAGTCGTCGAAGTCGGAACGCGCCCTGACCACCTGGTCGCCGGCGGCGGAGAGCGACTGCACGGTGTCGGTCACGTGCGCGGCGGCGGTATCCGCGACGTCCCTGGCGTTCTGCAGGTCGACCAGCGCCTTGTTGACCTCCTCGCGGGTGCGGGCGACGGCGTCGTCGAGCACCTGGAGCTGCTGGTCGGCGACGGCGACGTCGTTGACCAGGCCGCTCACCTCGGTGACGCCGGAGTCCACCTGCGACCCGGCCCGCGCGATGTCCTGATCGCTCGGGTTCGGTGGCGGGGGCGGCACCGCGAACGCCTGGCCGGTGCCGACCAGCAACACCGCGGCGACCAGCAATCCCGCAGCGACACGTAGGGGACGGCCATTCTTCGATTTGCCACTGTTACGCATCGGCACCTCCAGCGGGACACCACTACTCAGAAGCAACAGCAGACCCGCCGGGAACGAGGGTTGCTTTGAAGCCCTTCTCCCTCTATTTCCCCAGGCGCATCACGTTGAACCGTACGTCACAGGATTAACCGGCGGTACTTTCGCGAGCGAACTACACCCGCGTAATTCGGTCGTTGCTACCAATTTGCCGGATGGGTGTCGAGAAGTTCCGCCTAAAACGAACCGGTCGTTCTGAAAGTTAGCTGGCGCAGCGACCGAGGGCCGGAAAAAGCCGCCACCGGAAGCGGTGGCGGCGTGTCGGACCCGAACGGATCAGTGCGGTCCGGCATGCTCCGTAGCCCGCCTGCGCGCCTTGAGCCAGGCCAGCCCGCCGACCAGCAGCACGGTGATCGCGATGAGCACACCGGTCAGCACCGACCAGGAGATGCCATCGGGCCGCTCCAGCCGATCGGCGAAGATCCCGACCGCCTCGGCGGTGTCGCCGCCCTTGTACTTGGCGGTGTCCTCGGCCCACTCCAGCCGGACCCGGCTGATGCTGTCGCTGTCGGTGCCGATCCAGTCGTCGCTGAAGACCGCGACGGTGCCGTGCTCGAACTTGCCGACCTCGGTCGCCAGATCGCGCAGCTGCGAGTCGTGCCACGGATTCCCCGGCACGACCACCACGCTCAGCTCGATGCCGTCGGCCCGCGCCCGGGCCACCAGATCGGCCAGCTCCCGCTGGTCCTTGCCGCTCGGCGCGGCGACGTGATCGCCCGCCAGGTCCGCGCGGATCTCGTCGAGGTCGGCGCCCTCGGGCAGGCCGGTGGCCATGGGGCCGAAAACCGAGTTGGTCACGACGGTCGCATCCATCCGATCTCGCGTCGCCTCGACAGCGGAGGCTCCTGGTTCCTACAGTGGCAGCGGTTCTCCGGCATCCGACCGGCACACGCCCGAGAGCACAGTACGCGACCGGGCCGCCCCGGCTTTTCCAGCGGCACGCCGGGAGGCCCCTCAGCGTTCATAGGACAAGCGTACTGTTAAGGTCGTAGCCGCGAGGAAAGCGGCGTACCGAGGCCTTCGGAACGCCGCAAGACCCTCGAAAGACTCGGTCACCGGCACAGCCCCGCCGATGACCAACCCTCATAGACGAGTGGAGCTGACGTGACGACGAGTAACGATACCTTCGGCGCCAAGGGCACCCTCGAGGTCGGAAGCAACTCCTACGAGATCTTCCGGCTCTCGGCCGTGCCAGGCACCGAGAAACTCCCCTACGCCCTCAAGGTGCTCGCGGAGAACCTGCTGCGCACCGAGGACGGCGCCAACATCACCGCCGACCACATCCGCGCGATCGCGGAGTGGGAGCCATCGGCCGACCCGAGCATCGAGATCCAGTTCACCCCGGCCCGGGTGATCATGCAGGACTTCACCGGCGTCCCCTGCATCGTCGACCTGGCCACCATGCGCGAGGCCGTCACCACCCTCGGCGGCGACCCGAACAAGGTCAACCCGCTCTCCCCCGCCGACATGGTCATCGACCACTCGGTGATCCTGGACGTCTTCGGCCGCGCCGACGCGCTGGAGCGCAACGTCGACCTGGAGTACCAGCGCAACGGCGAGCGCTACCAGTTCCTGCGCTGGGGCCAGGGCGCCTTCGACGACTTCAAGGTCGTCCCGCCCGGCATGGGCATCGTGCACCAGGTGAACATCGAGTACCTGGCCCCGACCGTCATGGTCCGCAACGGCCAGGCCTACCCGGACACCTGCGTCGGCACCGACTCGCACACCACCATGGTCAACGGCCTCGGCGTGCTCGGCTGGGGTGTCGGCGGCATCGAGGCCGAGGCGGCCATGCTCGGCCAGCCGGTCTCCATGCTGATCCCGCGCGTGGTCGGCTTCAAGCTGACCGGCGAGATCCAGCCCGGCGTGACCGCGACCGACGTCGTGCTCACCGTCACCGAGATGCTGCGCAAGCACGGCGTCGTCGGCAAGTTCGTGGAGTTCTACGGCGCCGGCGTCGCCGAGGTGCCGCTGGCCAACCGCGCCACCCTCGGCAACATGAGCCCGGAGTTCGGCTCCACCGCCGCGATCTTCCCGATCGACGGCGAGACCATCAACTACCTGCGCCTCACCGGCCGCAGCGACGAGCAGCTCGCGCTCGTCGAGGCGTACGCCAGGGAGCAGGGGATGTGGCACGACGCCGAGCGCGAGCCCGCCTACTCCGAGTACCTCGAGCTGGACCTGAACACCGTGGTGCCGTCCATCGCGGGCCCGAAGCGCCCGCAGGACCGGATCCTGCTCAGCGAGTCCAAGGTGGCGTTCCGCAAGGACATCCACAGCTACACCAGCGACGCCGAGGGCGCGATCGCCGCGGACACCCCGCACACCCAGCTGGACGAGGCGGTCGAGGAGTCCTTCCCGGCCAGCGACCCGGCCACGCTGTCCTTCGCCGACGACGGCGCGGTGGACGTGACCCCGTCCGCGGCGAGCAATGCCGTCGGCCGCCCGACCAAGCCGGTCGGCGTACGCTCGGAGGAGCGCGGCGACTTCGTGCTCGACCACGGCGCCGTTGTGGTCGCGGGCATCACCTCCTGCACCAACACCTCGAACCCGTCGGTCATGCTCGGCGCCGCCCTGCTCGCCCGCAACGCGGTGGAGAAGGGGCTGACCAGCAAGCCGTGGGTCAAGACGAACATGGCGCCCGGCTCGCAGGTGGTCTCGGACTACTACGAGAAGGCGGGGCTCTGGCCCTACCTGGAGAAGCTCGGCTTCTACCTGGGCGGCTACGGCTGCACCACCTGCATCGGCAACACCGGGCCGCTGCCGGAGGAGATCTCCGCGGCGATCAACGACAACGACCTCTCGGTCACCGCGGTGCTCTCGGGCAACCGCAACTTCGAGGGCCGCATCTCCCCCGACGTGAAGATGAACTACCTGGCCTCGCCGCCGCTGGTGATCGCCTACGCGCTCGCGGGCACCATGGACTTCGACTTCGAGACCGACCCGCTGGGCCAGGACACCGAGGGCAACGACGTCTTCCTGAAGGACATCTGGCCCTCGGCCCAGGAGATCGACGACACCATCAAGTCGACGATCAGCCAGGACATGTTCCGCAAGTCCTACGCCACCATCTTCGACGGTGACGAGCGCTGGCAGAACCTGGACACCCCGAAGGGCGACACCTTCGCGTGGGACCCGAACTCGACCTACGTGCGCAAGGCGCCGTACTTCGACGGCATGGAGATGGAGCCTGCCCCGGTCACCGATATCACCGGCGCCCGTGTGCTCGCGCTGCTCGGCGACTCGGTGACCACCGACCACATCAGCCCGGCCGGGCCGATCAAGCCGGGCACCCCGGCCGCGCAGTACCTGGACGAGCACGGCGTCGAGCGCAAGGACTACAACTCGCTCGGCTCGCGGCGCGGCAACCACGAGGTGATGATCCGCGGCACCTTCGCCAACATCCGGCTGCGCAACCAGCTGCTCGACGACGTCTCGGGCGGCTACACCCGCGACTTCACCCAGGAGGGCGGCCCGCAGGCGTTCATCTACGACGCCTCGCAGAACTACCAGGCGGCCGGGATCCCGCTGGTCGTGCTCGGCGGCAAGGAGTACGGCTCCGGCTCCTCACGCGACTGGGCGGCCAAGGGCACCAGCCTGCTCGGCGTGCGCGCGGTGATCACCGAGTCGTTCGAGCGGATCCACCGCTCGAACCTGATCGGCATGGGCGTGATCCCGCTGCAGTTCCCGGCGGGCGAGTCGGCCAAGTCGCTCGGGCTGACCGGCACCGAGGTGTTCGACATCGCAGGCATCACCGCGCTGAACGAGGGCAAGACCCCGAAGACGCTGACGGTGACCGCCACCAAGGAGGACGGCGAGAAGGTCACCTTCGACGCGGTCGTCCGGATCGACACCCCCGGTGAGGCGGACTACTACCGCAACGGCGGCATCCTGCAGTACGTGCTGCGCAATATGATCCGCGGCTGACCCGCAGGTTCCGTCACGGAGGGTCCGTGCATCGCGTCGCGGTGCGCGGACCGCTCCGTTTTCCCCCGAGGAGCCCCATGCCCAAGGTCAGCGATGACCACCTCGCCGCGCGCCGCAGCCAGATCCTGGACGGCGCCAGGCGCTGCTTCGCCGAGTACGGCTACGACGGCGCCACCGTGCGCCGCCTGGAGGACGAGATCGGGCTCTCCCGCGGCGCGATCTTCCACCACTTCCGGGACAAGGACGCGCTCTTCCTCGCGCTCGCCCAGGAGGACGCCGAGCGGATGGCCGACGTCGCAGCCAACCAGGGCATCGTCCAGGTCATGCGGGACATGCTCGCGCACCCGGAGGAGTTCAACTGGCTCGGCACCCGGCTGGAGATCGCGCGCAGGCTGCGCACCGACCCGGAGTTCAGGGCGGGCTGGAGCCAGCGCTCGGCCGAGCTCACCGCGGCCACCCTGGCCCGGCTCGAGCGCCGCAAGGCGGCGGGCGCGCTGCGTGACGACGTGCCCACCGACGTCCTGCTCGGCTACCTCGACCTGGTGCTCGACGGGCTGATCGCCCGGATCGCCTCCGGGCACACCAACGAGAACCTGTCCGCGGTGCTCGACCTGGTCGAGGCCTCGGTCCGGCGCCGGGCCTAGTCTCCGGGCGCCAGCCCGGCCAGCAGGGCGCGCGCGATGCGGTCCAGCTCCCGGCGGTCCGCCGCCGGGAGCACCGCGAGCAGCCTGGTCTCGTTCTCGGTGTGCGCGCGCACCGCCCGGTCCACCAGCGCGCGCCCCTGCTTCGTGAGCGCCACCTTGATCGCGCGCCGATCGGCCGCGTCGGCGCCGCGGCGCACCAGCCCGGCCTGCTCCAGCCGGTCCAGCCGCCCGGTCATCCCGGCCCTGGAGAGCATGAGCGTGTCGGCCAGCGCGGAGGGGTTCAGCGCGAAGGGCTCGCCGGAGCGCCGCAGCGCCGCCAGCACGTCGAACTCCCCGCGCTGCAGCCCGTGCGCGGTGAAGACCACCTCGATCTCGCGCGCGAGCACCGCCGCCACCCGGCTCAGCCTGCCGATGATCGCCATCGCCGCCAGGTCGAGGTCCGGCCGCTCCCGCCGCCACTGCGCTTCGATCGCGTCGACCGCGTCCGGCTCCACCATGGACACCATCCTATTCGCTGCCTTATAGTTCGATGGCAATATAGTTCGCTACCTAATTATATTGGACCGAATCAACAGGAGTGTCCCGTGAACGCCGTCATCCGCCACCCCGCCGACGCCGAGACCCTGACCGCCAACACCGTCACCATGCGGCTGCTCATCGACGCCGACGAGACCGGTGGCGCGCTGAACACCCTCGAGGTCACCATGCCGCGCGGCGCCGCCGGCGCCGCGCCGCATTACCACACCCGCTCCGACGAGCTCTTCTACATCGCGGAGGGCGAACTCCAGCTGCTGGCGGGCGACCGCATCGTCACCGTCGGGGCGGGCGGTTCGGTCCTGGTGCCGCGGCACATGCCGCACGCCTTCGGCGCCGCACCCGAGAGCGCTGCCCGGATCCTGATCGCGCTGGTCCCCGGCGTCCGCCGCTTCGAGTACTTCCGGCTGCTGGAGCGCATCTCCCGCGGCGAGTCCGACTTCGCGGAGCTGGCCGCGAGCCAGGAGGAGTACGACAACCACTTCGTCGACGTCCCCGCCTGGTGGCGCGAGCGCACCGCCAATCGCCGTTGACAACCGAGTGATCCGCGCATCGAAGGCGGGCCAAACAACAATAAAACCCACCGCTGAGCGCTATGCTTCGGACGTGTTCATCGCCCGCCCGCAAACCCGGGGCAGCAGATGATCAGTACCTCGGCGGGCACGGTGGCAGCGACGGCGCGAGTACCTCGACGAGCCGGTCTCGGCCGGATATACCCAACCGTGAGCAGCAGCACCGAGCAGGACGGAGCCCTCGTGATCGCGAAACCCCGTCCGGCCCGCACTCGCCCGCGCCGCGTCCCCCACCCCTTCGGACGCCTTTCAGCGAATTTCTCGCAATCGGTATGGCAGGGGGGCTGAGCGCCGGTGGCAGGACACGGGTCGAGCTCGATTCTGGTCGTCGCCGACGCCGACGACCGGCACGCGGCAGCGGTGGCGGCGACCGTGCGAGAACAGCACGGCCTCAACGCCATCCGGCTCGATCCGCGTGAGTTCCCGTCGCGCACCGGGAGTTTCCGGGTGGATCGGGGCGGCACCGCGCGCTCGCTCTCCCGGATCGTCGGGCTGGACGACGTGCGCTCGGTCTGGTGGCGCCGCACGACGGGGCACACCGTCCCGCACGCGGGCGGCGCGGAGGCGCAATCGGAGAGCGACGGCTTCCTGCAGGGGCTGCTCTGGTCGATCCCGGCCTACTGGGTGAACGACCCCGGCGCCGATCGCACGGCGTCGCGGCGGATCGTGCAGCTGGAGACCGCGGGGCGGGCAGGCTTCGCCATCCCGGAGACGCTGATCACGAACGATCCGGACGAGGCGCGCAGCTTCGTCGGCTCGCGCCCCGGCGCGGTGGTGCGCAAGCGCGGGAACGCGGGCGGCCGGGCCCGCACCCGGCTCTGCACCGACGCCGACCTCGGCGATATCGAGGCCATCCGGAACACCCCGACCGCCTTCCAGGACTACATCGCCGCCGAGTGCGACCTGCGGGTGGTCTGGGTGGACGGGGTGGAGTGGGCGGTCCGGGTGGTGCCAGGCCACAGCGAGGGCAGCGCACCACCGGCCCACCTGCGGCCGGAGCGGCTGCCCGCGTCGGTGGGCAAGTCACTCACCACGCTGATGGGCGCGCTCGGGCTCAGCTTCGGGGTGCTCGACCTGCGGATCGGCCTCGACGGCGAGTACTACTTCCTCGAGGTCGACCCGCAGGGCCGATTCGCGCACCTCGCCACCAGGGCGGATCTCCCCATCTTCCGCAGCCTGGCGAATCTGCTGGTGCTCGGGGACGGCGCGGTGGCCGACCTGTGAACCGGGTGCTCGACCGAACCACCGTGCGCCGCAATCGTTCCCGGGCACAGCCGAGCCACCCGGAGCCGCCGGGCACCGCGCGGGTTCGGAGCTAGGACGCCGCCTTGCGCCGGTTCGCACCGCCGCGGCTGCGCAGTTGCACGTCCGATTCCACGAGCACATTGTGGATGAAGCCGTACGAGCGGCCGGTCGACTGGGCCAGCGATCGGATGCTGGCGCCGGCTTCGTACTGCTTCTTGAGCTGGGACTGCAGCCGATCGCGTGACTTCCCGGTGACCCGGGTTCCCTTCGCGAGCGGCGGCTCACCGGCGACCTTCGCGCCGGCCGATCTGGTAGAGGCTGTCCTGGGCGCGGCAGTCGTGCCGGTTCCGGGCCGATCCTTGCGTGTGGGCCTGTCGCTCATTGGCTTCCTCCGAGTCGCCGAGCAGCGCTCATTCCAGGCTAGACAAGGCACCGGCCACGATCAACGAAAGTTTGTGATGAAAGTCACGCGAGCTGAATCAATTCCAGATATTCGGCCGACCAGTGGTCCTCGGTGCCGTCCGGGAGCAGGATCACCCGCTCCGGATCGAGCGCCTCGGCCGCGCCGGGGTCGTGCGTCACCAGCACCACGGCGCCCGCGTAGGTGCGCAGCGCGTCGAGCACCTGCTCGCGGGAGATCGGGTCCAGGTTGTTCGTCGGCTCGTCGAGCAGCAGCACGTTCGCCGCCGACGACACCAGCCCGGCCAGCGCCAGCCTGGTCTTCTCGCCGCCGGAGAGCGTGCCAGCGGGCTGCTCCAGCTGCGGCCCGGTGAACATGAAGGCGCCGAGCAGGCTGCGCAGCTCCTGCTCGCCCGCGTCCGGCGCGGCGTGCCTGATGTTCTCCCACACCGAGGCGCGGTCGTCCAGGGTGTCGTGCTCCTGGGCGAAGTAGCCGACCTTGAGCCCGTGCCCCGGGTCCAGCTGCCCGGCGCTCGGCTGCTCGACCCCGGCCAGCAGCCGCAGCAGCGTGGTCTTGCCCGCGCCGTTCAGCCCGAGCACCACCACCCGGCTGCCGCGGTCGATGGCCAGGTCGACGCCGGTGAAGATCTCCAGCGAGCCGTACATCTTGGTCAGGTTCGACGCCATGAGCGGCGTCTTGCCGCAGGCGGCCGGCTCCGGGAACTTGATCCTGGCGACCTTGTCGGCCACCCGCACGTCGTCCAGCTCGGCGAGCAGCCGGTCGGCGCGCTTCGCCATCTGCTGCGCGGCAGTGGCTTTGGTGGCCTTGGCGCCGAGCTTGGCGGCCTGCACGCGCAGCGCGGAGGCCTTCTTCTCGGCGTTGGCGCGCTCGCGGCGGCGGCGCTGCTCGTCGGTGGCGCGCGCGTCCAGGTACTTCTGCCAGCCCATGTTGTAGATGTCGGCCTCGCCGCGCACCGCGTCCAGGAACCACACCCGGTTCACCACGTCGGCGAGCAGGTCGACGTCGTGGCTGATCACGATGAGCCCGCCGTCGTGGTTCTGCAGGAAGCCGCGCAGCCAGGTGATCGAGTCGGCGTCCAGGTGGTTGGTCGGCTCGTCCAGCAGCAGCACCGTGTCGGAGCGGCCGCCGCTGCCGTCGGAGGCGGCGAAGAGGATCCGGGCCAGCTCGATGCGGCGGCGCTGACCGCCGGAGAGCGTGCGCAGCGACTGCCCGAGCACCCGGTCGGGCAACCCGAGGCTGCTGCAGATCCGGGCCGCTTCGCTCTCCGCGACGTACCCGCCGAGCGCGGAGAACCGCTCCTCCAACCGGCCGTACTTGCGCACCGCGCGGTCGCGCTCGGCGTCGTCGGCGACCTCGGCCATCAGCGCCTGCTGCTTCTCCATCTGCCGGAGCAGCGCGTCCAGGCCGCGCGCGGAGAGCACCCGGTCCCTGGCCAGCACGTCCAGATCGCCCTCGCGCGGGTCCTGCGGGAGGTAGCCGACATCACCCGAGCGGATCACCGTGCCCGCATAGGGCTCGCCCTCGCCCGCCAGGATGCGCAGCGTGGTGGTCTTCCCCGCGCCGTTGCGGCCGACGAGTCCGATCCGGTCGCCGTTCTGCACCCGCAGCGCCGAGCCGGGCGCGGTGAGCAGGGTGCGGACTCCGGCCCGGACCTCCAGGTCGGTCGCGGTGATCACAGGAAAATCTCCTCGCTTGTTCAGGACGGGCGGCGGGGCCGATCGGTCGCCGTTCTCGCGGTGTGCGCGGCCCACATGCCCCGGAACCACCGATTTTACCGGTCGCCGTAAGGTGCCTTGCCATGACTACCGATCTGTCCGGCCGCAGTGCGCTGGTCACCGGGGCCAGCCGGGGCATCGGCAACGCCGTCGCCGCCGAACTGCTGCGCCGCGGGGCGAACGTGCTGATCACCGCACGCAAGCCGGAACCGCTCGCCGAGGCCGCCGCGCGGTTGCGTTCCCTCGGGCACCCCGGTGGGGTCGCCACGCACGCCGGGAACTCCGGGGACGCGGCGGCGCGGGCCGCGGCCGTGCGGCGCACGGTCGAGGAATTCGGCTCGCTCGACATCCTGATCAACAACACCGGGATCAACCCGGTCTACGGGCCGCTGGTCGACGCCGATCTGGACGGGGTGCGCAAGATCTTCGACGTCAACGTGGTCGCGGCGCTCGGGTACGTGCAGGAGGCGTACCGGGCGTGGATGGGCGAGCACGGTGGGGCCGTCGTCAACGTGGCGAGTGTGGCCGGGCTGCGGTCGACCGGGGTCATCGCCGCGTACGGGGCCTCCAAGGCGGCGCTCATCCATCTCACCGGGGAGCTCGCCTGGCAGTTGGGGCCCGGGATTCGGGTCAACGCCGTCGCGCCCGGGGTGGTGAAGACGCGGTTCGCCGATGCGCTGTACAGCGCGGACGAGTCGGCGGTTGCCGAGGGGTATCCGCTGAAGCGGCTCGGGGCGCCCGAGGATGTTGCCGGGCTCATCGGGTTTCTGGTGTCCGATGAGGCGGGGTGGATCACCGGGGAGACGGTTCGGGTCGACGGTGGGTTGCTCGCCACCGGCGGGCTCTAAGGGGTTTCCTCCGGGGGGTTGTTCGCCGGGGTGCTCTTACGGGGGGCCCGCTTCGCGGGGGTTTCCGGCGTGGCGGTTTTACGGGCGGTCGCGCGCTTGGCCGGGGGGGTTCTGCGCGCCGTCGGTCGCGGGGGTCGCCGTCTTGCGCGCGGTAGTCCGCTTGGCCGGCAGAGCCGGTGCGCCCTCGACCGCGGGAGTCGCGGCTTTACGCGCGGTAGTCCGCTTGGCAGGCGGGTTCGGCACCCCGTCGACCGCGGAGGTCGCCGTCTTGCGCGCCGCAGTCCGCTGGACCGGCGGGTTCGAAGCGCCGTCGACCGCGGAGGTCGCCGTCTTGCGCGCGGTCGTACGCTTGGCCGGGGCCTTGGGGGCAGCGGTCTTGTTCGCGGGAGGCGTTGTCTCCGTCGGGATTTCGGCTGTTGGCGATGTCGCGACGGGAGCTGCTTCCCGAGCGGGAGCAATCGTTGCGTCGGTGATGGCCGCAGGATCGGTGGACGTGTCCGGGGCGGGGGTGGGTGGCTGCGCAGGCGCCGCCACCTCGACGCCAGGCGTCGCTCCGCCCGTGGGCATCGCGGAGTCCGGCTCGGCCGGCGCGGCAGTGGCCGGAGGCGCGGCCTTCCTGGTCGCCCGCCTGGCCGGCGCCCTCCCGGCCGCCGGGCCGTTCGCGGCCGTCTTGCGCGCGGTTCGCTTCGCCGGAGCGGGCGCCCCCTCGGCGGCGGCGGGCTCGGTGGTGGCCGCCAACGTCGGCGCGGTCGTCGGCGCGGCGGGCACGGCAGCCGTCGAGTCCACAACCGTCGAGTCCGCAGCCGTCGAGTCGGCGGGGGCCGGGAGCGTGGGCGGCGCGGCGGTGGTCGGTGCCTTGCGGGCGGTGGTCCGCTTTCGGGCAGGCGCCTTCGCGGCGGGGACCGCTTCCGCGACCGGCGCCCCGGCTTCCGTTGCTGCTGCCTTGCGGGCGGCAGTCTTGCGCGGGGCGGCCTTCTTCGTGGGCGCGGCTTCGTCGCCGATGACAGCCGGGACCGCCTTCTTGGCGGGCGTTTTACGAGCGGTCGTGCGCTTGGCGGGCGCCGCCGTTTCGGCCTGCTCCGGAGTCTCGGCGGTTGCCGGAGCAGCGGTTTTGCGCGGGGCGCGCTTCGTGGGCGTCTTCTTCGCGGGAGTATCCGAAACCTTTTCGGCGGCAACGGGTTCTGATGCTACGGCTTTGCGCGGTGTGCGCTTCCGAACTGTCGCCTTCTCGGCAGGCACGGTCTCCGCGACCGCTGCGGTTCCGGCGACGGCGGTTCCGGCAGCCGGAGCCGCAGCACCGCCCGCTGCGGCTGTCTGCGCGCCGATCTCGGCGGGCTCGGCAGCCGTTTCGCCCTCGACGGCCGGATCCGCCACCGGCGCGGCAGTGGTCGACGCCGTATCGGCGCCGGTCGTGGGCAGGAGCGCGTCGTCGACAGCGGAATCTGCTCCCGGTCGAGCCGGCTCATCCGACACCGGCTCGACCTCGACGACCAGCGGCGAGATCTCGTCGTCGGCTCCAGCGGCCGGGCCGGACGGCTCGCGCGGCGCCGGATCGACATCGGCGACCAGCGGCGAGACCTTGTCGTCGGCATCGGTGACCGAACCGGACACCTCGTGCGGCGCCGGATCGACGTCGGCAACCGGCTGGGTGTCGGCGACGACGTCGGCGGGCGATGCCGCTTCGATCACGGGGCGAGCGGTGCGGGTTTTGCTCCGCGCGCCGGGCTCGGCAACCGCTGCGGACGAGCCGACGCTACGAGCGGCAGCCGACGGCACCGTCCGCGAGGACGACGAACCGTTCCGCTCGACAGCGGAACTCTCCCGCTTCCCGGCCCGGAACGCCGACGCCCTCCCGGAAACTCCGGCAGCAACCGGCTCCGCCGTGGAAAGACTCGGCTTCTCATCGATCAACCACCGCGCGGGCGCGGCACCGGCGGGAACGACCTCCGGCGATCCCTCGTCGAACCCGAACCGAGCATGCACCTTCCGCAGGAACCCCGGCGCGTACCACACGCGATCCCCGAGCAACTTCATCCCGGCGGGCAGCAGGAACCCGCGCACCAGGGTGGCGTCGACCAGCACGGCGAGCGGCAACCCGATGCCGAACGCCTTGATGAAGGTGATGTCGGAGGCGAGGAAGCCGAGCAGCACCAGCGAGATGAGCACGGCGGCGGCGGTGACGATGCGCCCGATCCGCTCCAGCCCGAGCGCCACCGCGGCCTCGCTGTCGCCGGTGCGCCGGTACTCCTCGCCGATCCGGCTGAGCAGGAACACCTGGTAGTCCATGGCGAGGCCGAAGGCGATGCCGAAGAGCATGACCGGGACGGTGGGCGGCAGGTCACCGGTGACGGTGAAGTTCAGCAGCCCGGCGAGGTGCCCGTCCTGGAAGATCCAGACCAGGGCGCCGAAAGTCGCGGTGAGGCTGAGCGCGCTCAGGATCAGCGCGAGGACCGGGAGCACGACGCTGCCGGTGAGCAGGAAGAGCGCGACGAGCATGAGCAGCACCACGAAGCCGAGCGCCCACGGTAGCGCGGCGGTGATCGAGGCGAGCGCGTCGTCGTTGGTCGCGGCGATGCCGCCGATCAGCACCGGCGAGGGGGCAGGCACGCCGCGCACCGCGCCGACCAGGCGGTCGAGCGCGGCGGGGTCGTCGGTGGCGGGGACGATGTTCAGGTAGGCGGCATTGTCGGCGCCGAAGCCGGAGTGCAGCGCGCCGGGCGCCGCGAACTGCATGCCGCCCGCGTAGCTGCCGGTGACGGTGTCCACCCGGCGCACGTCGGGCAGCTCGGAGAGCGCGGTGGCGTAGCCGCCGACGCCGTCGGCGGAGTCCGGCAGCACCGCGAAGAGGCCGTTCTGCTCGGTGATGCTGAACTCGTCGGCGATGGTCTCGGCGATCTGGCGCGACGCCATGTCGGTCGGCAGCGCCCGCTCGTCCGGGAAGCCCAGCTCGACGTGCAGGAACGGCGAGCCGAGGAGCAGCAGGAAGGCGGCGACGGCGAGCCCGATGGGCAGCGGGCGGCGCATGACCAGGGTGGCGAGGCGGTGCCAGAAGCCGTCGGCGGCGGTGCCGGTGGCCTTGCGGCGCGGGCGCAGCCGCCCGCTGTCGATCCGGTGTCCGAGCAGCAGCAGGAGCGCGGGCAGCACGGTCAGCGAGACCAGCGCGGCCAGCGCGGCGACCAGCAGCCCCGCGTACCCCATGGAGCGCACGGCGACCAGCGGGAAGAACAGCAGCCCGGCGAGCGCGATGGCGACGGTGACGGCGGAGAAGGCGACGGTCCGCCCGGCGGAGCGCATGGTCGCGGCGAGCGCGGCCTTCGGCTCGGCGCCGCCGTCGAGTTCGTCGCGGAACCGGCTGATCAGCAGCAGGCTGTAGTCGATGGCGAGGCCGAGGCCGAGCAGGGTGGCGACATTGCTCGCGGTGGCGGCGACATCGGTGAGGCTCGCGACGGCGGTGAGCGCGCCGACGGTCAGCAGCACGGTGACGGCGGCGACCACCAGCGGCAGCGCGGCGGCGACCAGCCCGCCGAAGACGAAGAGCAGCGCGATCAGCGTGACCGGGAAGGCGATGGATTCGCCGAGCACGATGTCCTTCTCGGTCTGCTGCACGGTCTCGCGCAGCAGCATGGCGTAGCCGCCGACCCGGACCTCGAGCGGGCCGTGCGCGCCGCCGAAGCGCTCGGCGAGGTCGCCGATCCGCGCGTCCACCTCGGATTCGGTGCCGAGCACACTGGCGACGATCAGCCCCTTGCTGCCGTCGGCACTGCGCAGTGCTGCCGGTTTGCCGTCGGTCCAGTAGGAGCTGACCCGGGCGATGCCTGGTTCGGCGGCCAGGTCGCGGGCGAGCGTGCTGGCGGCGGTGCTCGCGGCGGCGTCGTCGACCGCGGAGCCGGTCTCGACGAGCAGCACCAGGTTGGGCGCCGCCGCGCCGAAGGTGTCGCGCAGAACCGTTGCAGCACGGGCGGACTCGCTGCCCGGGTCGCTGTAGCCGCCGCCCTGCACCCGGTCGAACAGGCCGGAACCGAACGCGCCGAGCCCCAGTGCGAGCGTCGCGAACACGATGAGAATCACCCTGCTGCGGGCCCTGGTCAGTTCGAACACCGAGCGTCCCCTCGTCCTGCGATCGTCGCCTTTGCGCCGCCGACCTGCGCGATCACCGCGAAAAGCGGTGGCGCCGGCCCGGCACGCGGCGATAGTAACAATGCCCGCCGCAACGTTGCTGAGCGCGAAGGTGATTCCGGTCGCACCCGGTGCGGTCGCGCCGGATCGCCGCCGCCGGGCGCTACGCTGCCCGCGACACCGGAGGAGCAGGATGGCGGATTCCGCACACGGGCCGTTCGACGTGGTGGTCTGCGGGCAGGGCCCGGCCGGACGCGCGCTCGCGCACCGCTGCCTGGCGCACGGCCGGACCGTCGCGGTGGTGGATCCGGCGCCGGAGCGGCGCTGGCGGGCCACCTACGCGGTGTGGGCGGACGAGCTCCCGGACTGGCTGGATCTGGCTGTCGTCGCGGCGACGGTGCCGGAGCCGGTGGCGTGGGGGCGGATCGAGCATCGGCTGGACCGCGCCTACGCGGTGCTCGACACCGGGCGGCTGCAGGAGGCGCTGGCGCCCACCGGTGCGGCGGTCTTCGCCGACCGGGCCACGCGCCTGGAGCCGCACGGCGTCACCCTGGCCTCCGGCGCGACGGTGCGCGGCGAGCGGGTGATCGACGCGCGCGGGCTGCGCCGCGATCCGGCCCGCGCCGAGCAGACCGCGCACGGCGTGCTCGTCCCGGCCGACCGGGTGCGCGGCACGGAGACGCTCTTCATGGACTGGCGCGGGGACAACGGCGCCGACCCGGCCGCGCCGCCCTCCTTCCTCTACGCGGTGCCGCTGGGCCCGGAGACCGTCCTGCTGGAGGAGACCTGCCTGGCCGGGCGCCCCGCGCTGGACGACGCCGAGCTGCGCCGCCGCCTGCACCACCGCCTCGCCGCCCGCGACATCCCGCTGACCGGCACCGAGGAGATCGAGCGGGTGCGCTTCCCGGTCCAGGGCGGCCGGCCGGGTCCGGAGCGCTTCGGCGCGGCGGGCGGGCTGCTGCACCCGGCCACCGGCTACAGCGTCGCGGCCTCGCTCGCCGCCGCCGACACGGCCGCCACCGGCGGCACCCTGTGGACGCCGCGGGCGCGGGCGGTCGCGGCGCTGCGCGCGGCCGGGCTGCGCGCGCTGCTCGCGCTGCCGCCCGAGCGGGTGCCGGACTTCTTCGACGCCTTCTTCACGCTGCCACCGCAGCGGCAGCGGGCCTACCTCTCCGGCCCGGACGACCTCGCCGGGGTGCTCGCCGCCATGGCCGGGCTCTTCCCGCAACTCCCCCGCCGCACCCGCCTCGAGGTCGCCCGCGCCACCCTCGACCTGCGCGTCCGCTCGCAGAGACCGGGCGGTTCGGCCATGATGGAGTGATGCGGGCTATCTGGAAGGGCTCGATCGCGTTCGGGCTGGTGAACGTCCCGGTGAAGGTCTACACCGCCACCGAGGACCACGACATCCGGTTCCATCAGGTGCACGCCAAGGACGGCGGGCGGATCAAGTACGACCGGGTGTGCAGCGTCTGCGGGGAATCCGTGCAGTACGCCGACATCGACAAGGCCTACGAGTCGCCGGAGGGCGCGAAGGTCGTGCTCACCGACGAGGACTTCGCCAAGCTCCCCGCCGCGGAGAAGCACGAGATCCCGGTGCTGCAGTTCGTTCCCTCCGAGCAGATCGACCCGATCCTGTTCGAGAAGAGCTACTACCTCGAGCCGGACTCCACGACGCCGAAGGCGTACGTGCTGCTCGCCGCGACCCTCGAGCGCATCGACCGCACCGCGCTCGTGCACTTCACGCTGCGGCAGAAGACCAGGCTGGCCGCGCTCCGGGTGCACGACGGGGTGCTGCTGCTGCAGACCCTGCTCTGGCCGGACGAGGTGCGCGCGGTCGACTTCGAATCGCTGCAGGACGCCTCGAAGCCGCGCCCGCAGGAGATCTCCATGGCGGAGACGCTGGTCGAGTCGATGTCCGACGACTTCGAGCCGGAGCAGTTCACCGACGAGTTCCAGATCGAGCTGCGCAAGGTGCTGGACGAGGCGATCGCCAACGGCTCGGACACCCTGGTGAGCCGCCCGGAGCCGGAGAAGGAGCAGGTCGACGCCGAGGTGGTGGACCTGGTCGCCGCGCTGCAGCGCAGCCTGGAGGCGAGTGGGCGCCGGGCGGCTGGCGGTTCGGCCGCGAAGAAGGCGCCCGCGAAGAAGACCGCGAGCAAGGCCGCGGCCAAGGAGCCTGCCAAGAAGACCGCAGCCAAGAAGACCGCGAGTACCGCGAAGAAGAGCACCGCGCGCAAGGCGCCCGCCAAGAAGGCGCAGGAACGCAAGGGCGCCTGACATTCCGGCGCCGGGGCCGGCGACGCTAGGGTCGGTGGCATCCGACCGGCGCGCACCGGGTGCGCTCGACCAGGAGGCTCCGTGTCCCGCATCCGCGCCCTCGCCCGCAAGCCGCTCACCTGGATCGCCATCGGCGTTCTCGTGGTCGGCGCCGGCGCCGGGCTCGCCCTGTTCCAACCGTGGCGGCTGGTCACGAACACCACCGTGGACGAGGCGGCGCCGACCCTGCCGAGCACCGGCTCCGGCATCCCCGACGTGCAACCCCGGCTGCTCGCGCGCGGCGACTTCGTCACGCACGAGCACGGCACCACCGGCGCCGCCGTGATCATCGCGCTGCCGGACGGCAGCCGGGTGCTGCGGCTGGAGAACCTGGACACCTCCGACGGCCCCGACCTGCACGTCTGGCTCACCGACGCGCCGGTCCTGCCGGGCAGGGACGGCTGGTTCGTCTTCGACGACGGCGCGCACACCGACCTCGGCGCGCTGAAGGGCAACCGCGGCAACCAGAACTACCCGATCCCGCCGGAGACCGATCTCGCCGCGCTGACCAGCATCGCCATCTGGTGTGACCGCTTCGACGTCTCCTTCGGCGCCGCCGAGCTGCGCCCGGTCTGAGCCCGGGAGCCGCTGCGGGGGCGGCATTCCCGGGAAAAAAATGAGCGGACAGCCGCCGATCCGGTGTGCCACCATGTCCCCATACCGCCGATCGGGCGGAACGAGCGAGCAAGAGGAGGTGACGGCCGTGATCGACAGCAATTCCGGAGACGGGATGCGCGGTGTGCATCGTGACGGCCGTCGCCTGGCCGAGGCCGCACCGGGCACCGAATCACGGACACCGCCCGGCCGCCGGCGGCAGCAGTACGGCATTCCGGGTCGCTACCCGGCCGTCTGACCGCGCCCCCTCTCCCCTTTCGTTCGCCCGACCCCGAAGGCCGGTGTCCCATGACGCTCTCCGTCGTCCGTTCGCACCCCCCGCCCACCGTCGAGAACTGGATCCACGCCAGCGTGCTCGTGCTGAACGCCAGCTACCAGGCGCTGCACGAGGTCACCGCCGACCGCGCCGTCACCCTGGTGCTGGCCGGGGTGGCGGAGGCCATGTTCGCCCGCGAGCCCTATTTCCCGATCCGCTCGCAGCGCCACGAGATCGCGCTGCCGGAGACCATCCGGCTGCTGCGGTACGTGCACGTGGCGCAGCGGCCGGCCGTGCACGACGAGAGCCCGGCGACCGCGGCCGGTGTGCTGCGCCGGGACGACCGGCGCTGCGGCTACTGCGGCGCGCGGGCGCACACCGTCGACCACATCCGGCCGCGCAGCAGGGGCGGCCCGAACACCTGGGCCAACCTCGTCGCCTGCTGCGCGCCCTGCAACACCGCCAAGGCGGACCGGACCCCGGAGGAGGCGGGGCTGACGCTGCTCTGGCAGCCGAAGGCCCCCGACCCGCTGGCCAAGCGGCAGCGCGACATCTGGCGCCGGCTCGCCGAGTGACCACCGAGAAAGGAGAAGGACGTGACCATCGACACCACTACCACCCTGGCCACACTGCTCCCGCTCTCGGACGCGCGGGGCTGGCACCGGGCCGCCTGCCGGGGCGATCCGAACCACGAGGCGTGGTTCCCGTTCCCGTCGGACGACTTCGGCTACGCCCGCGCGATCTGCGCGGGCTGCCCGATCCGCGCCGGGTGCGCGGAGTTCGCCGCCGACACCGGCCAGTCCGGGGTCTGGGGTGGGCGCGAGTACGACCGCGGCCGGCTCGTGCGGGAGTGAAACGGTGCGCGCCGCCGCCGGAACACCGGTGGCGGCGCGCACCCCTGTCCGCCACATAGACTGCCGCTCCGTGGGAACTCATCGCAGCAGCGAATCCGGTTCGCGGGGCGTCAGCGCAGGCATCATCGCCGCGATCGTGGCGGTGGTGGTGCTGATCGCGGCGGTCGTCGGCTATCTGCAGCTGCGCGAGAGCGGCGACAGCCGCGACACCGCCGCCGCCGCGGAGTGCGTGGAGGGCACCGCCACGCTGGACGTGACGGTCGACCCGGTGCTGGCCGACCCGGTCCGCGCCGTCGCCGACCGCTACAACGCCACCGCGCCGCGGGTGCGCGACCACTGCGCCGAGGTGCACGTGACGGCCCGCGCCTCCGCCGACGTGGCCGCCGCCTTCGCCGCGGGCACCTGGACCTCGCCGCTCGGGGCGCAGCCCGCGCTCTGGATCCCGGACTCCACCCGCTCGGTCGAGGCGGTGCGGGTGCCGGGGCTGATCGAGGGCAACCCGATCTCGGTGGCGACCAGCGCCATCGTGCTCGCCGTCTCCGAGCCGCTGCGCGCCGCGCTCGACCAGGCCAAGGCGGCCTGGTCGGATCTGCCCCGGCTGCAGCAGGGGTCGCTGAGCGAGATCGGGCTGAGCGGCTGGGGCGGGCTGCGCATGGCGCTGCCCGCCGGCGACACCGCGACCGCGGCGGCGGTCGCCGTCGGCTCCTCGCTCTCCGGCGTCGACCCGCTCACCGTCGAGGCCGCGAAGACCGGTCAGGTGGTCTCCGCCATCTCGGTGCTCGCCGCCGACGCGCCGCAGTCCGCCGACCCGCTGACCGCGCTCGTCCAGGCCGCCTCGGAGAACCCGGACGCGCCGGTGCACGCCGTCGCCGCGACCGAACAGCAGGTGCAGGCCCAGGCGGGGGCCGCGGTCTACCGGCCGATCGGGGCCGCGCCGCTGGCCGACTACCCGGCCGCGCTGATGACCGGCGCCTGGGTGGACGAGACCGAGAACCTGATCGCCGGGCTCTTCACCGACTACCTGCGCGCCCCCGCGCAGTCCGTGCTGCTCGCCCAGGCCGGGTTCACCGCGCCCATGGCCGCGCCCGCGCCGGACAAGGCCACGCTCGACGCCGTGCGGCAGACCCTCGAGAACCCGGTGCTCGGCGTGAGCACGACGGTGCTGCTCGACGTCTCGTCCTCCATGGGCACCAAGGAGGGCGCCATGACCCGGCTGGCGAACGCGCTGGCCGCGCTGCGCTCGTCGCTCACCACGCTGCCGCCGGACTTCGGGCTCGGCGTCTGGACCTTCGGCAAGAACCTGGACGGCAGCAAACCGTACAAGGTGCAGACCCCGACCGCCGCGCTCACCGACGCCCAGCGCAGCAGCCTGGACACCGCGCTTGGCGCGGTCAAGCCGTCCGAGACCAAGACCGATCAGGCGTACCCGACCCTGCTCGCCGCCTACGAGGAGGTGGCGGGCAAACCCGCAGCGGGCCGCACCAACTCGATCCTGCTGATCACCGACGGCCCGGACGACGACTCCGCGATCACCGGCGCGCAGCTGCTCGCCCGGATCGCCGAGGCGGGCGGGGCGGCGCCGGTGCGGATCGACGTGGTCGTCATCGGCACCGGCGACGGCGACACGCTGCGCACCCTCGCCGCGAACACCGGCGGCACCTACGCCACCGTCCCCTCCACCAACGACCTCAAGTTCGGCACCGCCGTCGTGCAGGCGCTCACCAACCCCTGAGATTCGGCCGGGCGCGGGTCACTCCGCGTACGCCTCGACCGGCGGGCAGGAGCAGACCAGGTTGCGGTCGCCGAAGGCGCCGTCGATGCGGCGGACCGGCGGCCACACCTTGGCGCGGGTGTGCGCGACCCCGCGCGGGTACACCGCGACCTCGCGGGAGTACGGGTGCGTCCACTCCGCCACCAGCGCGGCGGCGGTGTGCGGGGCGCCGCGCAGCGGGTTGTCGTCGGCGGGCCAGACCCCGGCGCCGACCTGGTCGATCTCGGCGCGGATGGCGATCATGGCGGCGCAGAACTCGTCCAGCTCGGCCAGGTTCTCGCTCTCGGTCGGCTCGACCATGAGCGTCCCGGCCACCGGGAAACTCATGGTCGGCGCGTGGAAACCGTAGTCGGCCAGGCGCTTCGCGACGTCGTCGACGGTGACGCCGGTGCGCTTGGTGATCGCACGCAGGTCGAGGATGCACTCGTGCGCGACCATGCCGTGCTCGCCGGTGTAGAGCACCGGGAAGTGCTCGTCCAGCCGCCGGGCGATGTAGTTCGCCGAGGCGATGGCGGTGAGCGTGGCGCGGCGCAGCCCGTCGGCGCCCATCATCCGGATGTAGGCCCAGGTGATCGGCAGGATCGAGGCCGAGCCGTAGTGCGCGGCGGAGACGGCGTGCGAGCCGGCCGCCAGCGGGTCGCCGGGCAGGTAGGCGGCGAGGTGCGAGCGCACCGCCACCGGGCCGACGCCCGGCCCGCCGCCGCCGTGCGGGATGCAGAAGGTCTTGTGCAGGTTCAGGTGGCTGACGTCGCCGCCGAAGCGGCCCGGCCGGGCCAGCCCGACCAGGGCGTTCAGGTTGGCGCCGTCCACGTAGACCTGCCCGCCCGCGTCGTGCACCAGCGCGCACAGCTCGGCGACCTCGTGCTCGTAGACGCCGTGTGTGGAGGGGTAGGTGATCATGATGCAGGCCAGCCGCTCGGCGTGGTCGCCGATCTTGGCGCGCAGGTCGTCCAGGTCGACGTCGCCGTTCTCCCGGCAGCGCACCACCTCGACCCGCAGCCCGGCCATGGCCGCCGACGCGGCGTTGGTGCCGTGCGCGCTGGACGGGATGAGGCAGGTGTCCCGGTGCGTGTCGCCGCGGTCCAGGTGGTAGCGGCGGATGGCGAGCAGCCCGGCGTACTCGCCCTGGCTGCCCGCGTTGGGCTGCAGGCTCACCGCGTCGTAGCCGGTGATGGCGCAGAGCCAGCCCTCCAGGTCGGCGATCAGCCGCAGCGTCCCTGCCGCGTCGGCGACGGGGGCGTAGGGGTGCAGCCGGGCGAAGCCGGGCCAGGTGATCGGCTCCATCTCGGCGGTGGCGTTGAGCTTCATGGTGCAGGAGCCGAGCGGGATCATGCTGCGGTCGAGCGCGATGTCCTTGTCCGAGAGCCCGCGCAGGTAGCGCAGCATGGCGGTCTCGGTGCGGTAGCGGGTGAAGGCCGGGTGCGTCAGGTACGGCGACGTCCGGCTCTCGATGCCGACCGGCTCGCCGCCGGATTCGGCGGTGGCGCCGAAGGATTCGAGCACCGCGGCGACGTGCGCGGCGGTGGTGGCCTCGTCGCAGGCGACGGCGACGTGGTCGGCGTCGACCCGGCGCAGGTTGATCCCGCGCGAGCGCGCCTTGTCCAGCACCGCGTCGGCGCCGCCGGGGACGTGCGCGAGCACGGTGTCGAAGAAGCTGCCGTGCACGACGGCCGCGCCGAGCCCGGCGGCGAGCGCGGCGGCGTGGCCGTGCACCCGCCGGGCGATGGCGCGCAGCCCGTCGGCGCCGTGGTAGCTCGCGTACATGGCGGCGACGATGGCGAGCAGCACCTGCGCGGTGCAGATGTTGGAGGTGGCGCGCTCGCGGCGGATGTGCTGCTCGCGGGTCTGCAGCGCCAGCCGGTAGGCGGGGGCGCCGTCGGCGTCCACCGAGACCCCGACCAGCCTGCCCGGCAGCTGCCTGGCGTGCGCGGTGCGCACCGCGAGGTAGCCGGCGTGTGGCCCGCCGAAGCCCATCGGCACCCCGAAGCGCTGGGTGGTGCCGAAGCAGACGTCGGCGCCCTGCTCGCCGGGCGGGGTCACCAGGGTCGCGGCGAGCAGGTCGGCCCCGGCCGCGACCAGCGCGCCGCGCTCGTGCGCGGCGGTGATCAGCGCGGTCCAGTCGACGATCCGGCCGGAGGCGCCGGGAGTCTGCACGAGCGCGCCGAAGAAGTCGCCGTCCGGGAGTTCGCCGCCGGAGAGGTCGGTGGTCACGATCTCGAACCCGAGCGGCTCGGCCCTGGTCGCGAGGATCGTGCGGGTCTGCGGGAAGACGTCGGCGTCCACCAGCAGGCGGTTGCTCTTCGACCTGCTCGCGCGGTGCAGCAGCGTCATGGCCTCGGCGGCGGCGGTGGCCTCGTCCAGCATGGAGGCTCCCGCGACCTCCATGCCGGTCAGGTCGCAGACCATGGTCTGGAAGTTGAGCAGCGCCTCCAGCCTGCCCTGGCTGATCTCCGGCTGGTAGGGGGTGTAGGCGGTGTACCAGGCCGGGTTCTCCAGCAGGTTGCGGACTAGTACCGGCGGGGTCAGGGTGTCGTGGTAACCGAGCCCGATCATCGAGGTGGCGACGGTGTTCGCGGCGGCCAGCTCGGCGAGCTCGGCCAGCACCTCGTGTTCGCTCGCGGCGGGCGGCAGCGCGTCGAGGCCGCCGTCGTCCAGGATGTCGGCGGGCAGCGCGGCGGTGGCGAGGGCGTCCAGTGTTGCGACGCCGGTGACCTCGAGCAGCCGGGCGACCTCGGCCGCGTCGGGGCCGATGTGGCGGTCGGCGAAGGAACGGGTCACGGCAACTCCAGGGGTCGGGCGGTGGGCCCTCCCCCTCTGTCGTGGTGCCTGAGAGATTCGGTGGCCGGTCCGGCCCCTTTCCCCATGGGCGGGCGGCGCGCGGCCACCGCTTTCCAGAGGCGTCGGTGACCGCACGGTCCCTGGTGCCTGAGAGATTGACGGGGAGGTGCTGCTCCTTCGGCGCCCGGACCTCGTCGGTCCGGAACTCTCCCGCACGGCGACGACGCCCCGCCAGTCTAAGCCGCCGCGCGGTCACCGGCGTCCCCGCCGGGCCGGGGTGTAGCGCTCGTCACGCTCGACGTCAGACCGGCAGACCGGCGCGGACCCTGCCCGCGGCGAGCACGACGGCCGCGGCCTGCACCGCGACCAGCCGGTCGATCGGCACCCGGCACCCCGGCGCGGCGGTGTCGATCGCCGCGCACCACTCCGCGAAGACCTCGGCGAACCGGTCCCGCTCGGCCGCGACCAGCGGTGAGCGCCCGGCCTCCGCTGCCAGCAACCTGCTGAGCATGCCGCCGACCCGCAACCGGAGCATGCCGGTCCAGACGTACTTCTCCACGAAGATCTCGCCGAGCGTGGCGGGCCGCTCGCGGCCGAGCGCCTCCTTGGCCGCGGCCAGCCCGGAGATGTTGCCGAGCACGGCGCGCACCGCCCGCTCGAACGGGCTGCGACCGCTCAGCTCCCCCGCCACCCGGTGCAGCACCGCGCCGACGACGGCGCCGGTCTCCCGGTAGTCGGCGGCGGTGGCGGCGAGTACCGCGGCCAGCGAGCGGTCGCCGGGGGTGCGGTCGGTGACCCGCGGGTCGATCCACAGCGGCAACTCGCTGACCAGCAGCGCGGAGCCGAACCGGGCCGAGTAGTCGCGGCTGCCCCCGCCGCCGAGCGCGGCCACCGGCTCCACGCCCGCGGCGGCGAGCACATCGGCCATCTGCCCGAAGGGCGGCAGCTCGAAGACGCCGGGCGCCCACACCCGCGCCCCCGGCGAGTCCGGCTCGCCCCGGTGCAGCGGCAGCCCGGCGGCGTCGAGCAGCGCGGTGAGCGCCGACCAGTAGCCCGGGTCGCCGCCGGTGGTGTAGAAGAAACCGCCGCCGAACTCGGCGTTGTGCAGCGAGGCGATGAGCGCGGGCTCGGTGCGGTCGATGAGCGCCATCAGCGCCTCGGTCTCCGGCAGCGGCACCCCGACCGCGGTGCCGCGCCAGGTGGTCGGGAAGCACCACTCGGGCTGCTCGGCGGCGGGCGGGCGGTAGAAGTGCCTGGCGACCGCGGTGCGGGTGAGCGGCCCGGCGTACCACTCCTCGTTCAGCCGGGTGCCGTCCGGGTCGACGCAGAGCACGAAGTGCCAGGTGGCGCCGAGGCAGTCGGACTCGGGCGCGGCCAGCCTGCCGAGCAGGTGCCTGATGGTGGCGAGCCCGATCGGCTCGTTCGGGTGCGGATTGCCGAAGACCAGGATGTTGTGCCCGCCCGACCCCACGCGAACCGCGCGGATCGGGTCACCGCCGCGGGAGCGGCCCAGCTCGCTGATCCGGACCCGGCTCGGGTGCGCGGCGGCCAGCCGGTCGGCGAAGGCGTACAGCTCGTCGACCGTGGGGAAGGCGTCGATCTCGCCGATCCGGCCGACGACCTCGGCCACCCCCATCACGTCCCCCTGGCTCACGTCCCCCCTCTGTCCTGCCGATCCGCACCGCCCGCCGACGCGGCACCGGCCGACCCTCCTTGGCCGGCGCCGCGCGTCCCCCGCGGATCAGCCGGTCTTGCGGTTCAATTTCGCCTTGCGCCGGTACGCCAGCTCGTCCTCCGGGCGGTCGGTGGCCGAGGTGGCCCGCTCCGCCGGGAAGTTGGCGATCACGCCGGAGAGCTCCCGCATGGCGCCGCTCACCGCGATTCCGAAGACGCCCTGCCCGCCCTGCAGTAAATCGACGACCTCCTCGGCCGACGTGCATTCGTAGACCGACGTCCCGTCCGAGAACAACGTGATCCCGGCCAGATCCCGCACACCCCTGCTGCGCAGATGATCGACCGCGATCCGGATGTTCTGTAAGGAAATACCGGCGTCGAGCAGTCGTTTCACGATCTTCAGGACCAGGATGTCCTTGAACGAATAGAGACGCTGACTTCCCGAGCCCGCCGCACCGCGGACGGACGGCACCACCAGGCCGGTTCTGGCCCAGTAATCGAGCTGTCGATAGGTGATGCCGGCCACCTGGCAGGCGCTGGGCACGCGATAACCGACGAGCTCGTCGGGCACCGTGTCGTCGGGAAACAGGCCTGGCTGTACTGCGTCCTGCGTTTCCTCTGCCACTGACCACTCCCTTGCTACGCGACGCCGCACCCGACCGGCGCGCACCCGATGCATCCCGGCACCGAGCCGCGCTCACCTCACGGCTTCGGTCACCGTCCGGCTTTGTCACCACCGGTTCCCCGCACCTGGGGTCCCGATCCAACTTTCGAGATTACTCTTCCTGATTAGATTCTCCGTGGAGGGGCATCTCGAACCAAACGCGACGCGCGGTCAATGTCTCGACCTGTACCTCAGGTCAAGACATTTTCCGGCTCAGCTGTCGGTGGCCTTGAAATCATCGGGCGAAACCGACTCGAGGAATTCCTTGAATTTCTCGACTTCGTCCTCGCGCTCGTCCGGCATCACCAGCCCGGCCTCCTCCAGCACCGGCTCCTCGGCATAGATCGGGCAGCCGACGCGCAGCGCGATCGCCACCGAGTCCGAGGGGCGGGCCGAGATCCGCTTGTCGTTGTCGAACACCAGGTCGGCGTAGAAGGTGCCCTCCTGCAGGTCCACGATGCGGACCTCCTTGAGGGTGTGCCCGAGCCCGGAGACGATGAGCTTGATCAGGTCGTGGGTGAGCGGCCGGATCGGCGTCACGCCCTCCTGCTCCAGCACGATCGCGGTGGCCTCGGCCTGCCCGATCCAGATCGGCAGGTACCGGTCGCCGGAGACCTCGCGGAGCAGCAGCACGGGCTGGTTCTGTGGCTGCTCCACACGGATGCCGATCACGCGCATTTCGCTCATCGCACTGCCTCCCATACCTCGCCGGCCAACCGGCATGACGCCGCGGAGCTCGCCGCACCACGAGTCTAAGCGAATTCCGAGCGGCACCGCGATGGTCAGGATCCGGCGCGCGGCGCGCCGGAAGAGCGTTGCCCCAGCAAGACCGGGGTTCCGCGGGGCCGGTCAGCTGCCGAGCGCGCGCACGCCCGCCTTCACCAGGCAGGCGTGCAGGGTGAGCGAGAGCGCGGCCAGTTCGCGCACGGTCTCGTCGGCGCGCGCCCGGGCGCCCGCGTCTCTGCTCTTGGCGATCGGCGCGACGATCTGGGCCACCAGCGCGGCCTCCCGGTCGGCGGCCAGCTTGAAGGCGCGCAGGTGCCTGGCCTCCAGGCCGAACTCGGCCATGGCGCGCGCGACCCGCGCCAGGACGACGGCGTCGCCGTCGAAGAAGCCCGCCGCGCCCGGCGTGATCAGCCCGGCGCGGATCAGGTCGTTGAGGAAGGCATCGGTGATCTCGGCCTGGGCGCACAGGTCGGCCCGCGTCACCCGGATCTCGTGGTCCACTCGCAGCTCGTCCGCGCTGATCTCCCCCGGAACGACACCGAGCCGGCGCGGCGGCGGCACGCTCGCCGGACCGCGCGGCGCGCGATCGGCCGGATGCTCCGGCGCCGCGGCCCGCGCGCGCGCTTCCCGCACGCCGAGCGTCGCGGCGCCGCTGTCGATCGCCTCCAGTTGCTCCTTGATCACCTTGAGCGGGAGGTACTGGTCCCGCTGCGCGGTGAGCACGAAGCGCAGCCGTTCACAGTCCGCCACCGAGAAGCGGCGGTACCCGGACGGCGTGCGTTCGGGGCGGATGAGCCCCTCGGATTCCAGGAAGCGGATCTTGGAGATGGTGATGTCCGGGAAATCGGGGCGCAGCAGATCCAGCACGGAGCCGATCGACATCCCTCCGCGTGCCCACTGCGCCGCCCCGGTCACCGCAATCCGTCCCTTTCCGTCCGGAACCGTGTGCGGCGCCGGAGGCGGGGCGGTGCAGCACCGCCCTGCCCCGGCGCCGCCGGTCTCACAGGCTGCCCGCGCCCGTCGACGACTCGCTCACCGAGGCGCGCGGCCCGGTGAGGAAGACCAGACGGAACTTGCCGATCTGGACCTCGTCGCCGTTCTGCAGCTCCGAGGAGTCGACCGGCTCCCGGTTGACGTAGGTGCCGTTGAGGCTGCCGACGTCGACCACCTGGAAGGAGTCGTCGTCCTGCCGGAACTCGGCGTGCCGACGGCTCACGGTGACGTCGTCGAGAAAGATGTCACTGTCCGGATGGCGGCCCGCCGACGTGGTCGGCTGGTCCAGCAGGAACCGCGACCCCGCGTTGGGACCCCGCTTGACGACCAGGAGGGCGGCCCCGACGGGCAGCCCCTCGACCCCCTGCACCGGCTGTTCGCCGGTCGGCTCTGCGGAGCGCGACGCGTCGACCTCGTTCAGGAAATCCGCGCGGAAGACCGACGTGGTCTCGGCCGCGCTCTCCCCGTAACCCGGGTCATTGTTCTCGCTCACCGTTTCTCTCCTCCTCGAACCTGATTATCCATGCAAGCAGGTGAAGCCATGTCCGACACGACCGTGTCGCGACGCCGGATTCCGCATTCGGCGACGGCCGATGGCGTTGGCATCGACCGTACCCTGCCAGGGTGTCGCTGTGCAGGGAGAACCGGGAAGGCCGGATCAGCCCCCGATAACTCCTCGGTAACCCTCCGCGTCGAGCAGTTCGTCGAGCGTTTTCCCGAGGCCGTCCGCATCGGCGACCTCCAGCTCGAAGAGCCACCCGGCGTCGTACGGGTCGCTGTTCAGCGCCTCCGGCGCCGACCCCAGATCCTCGTTCACCGCAACGATTCTCGCGGCCAGCGGGGCGTAGATGTCGGAGACGCTCTTGGTCGACTCCACCTCCGCGATGCCGTCGCCCGCGGCGACCTCCTTGTCGACCTCGGGCAACTGCACGAACACGACGTCACCCAGTTGTGACTGGGCATAGTCGGTGATGCCGACCCGGACCCGCGCCGGGCCGACCCTGCGCACCCACTCGTGCTCCTCGGTGTACCGCAGGTCCTCCGGAGTCAGGGTCACGGGCCGTCCTTTCGTCGTGAACGTCGGGGCAACTCTATGCGAGGACCGGCACCGGCCACCGGCGGGATCGCCCGCGCCACCGCGACGGCCTTGCCGAGGTAGAGCAGGCCGGTCCAGACGTACACGGCCGTGCCCCAGATCAACAGGGCCCCGCCGAAGGCCCGTCCGAAACCGTCGGCGGGCCAGTCCATCTCCCCCGCGAGCAGCCAGGGCAGCGCCGACATGAGCGCGAAGGTGGCGGCCTTGCCCAGGTAGATCACCTCGGGCGGGGGCAGCTCGCGGCGGCGGTAGATCGGCAGCGTCGCGGTCAGGATGAGGTCCCGGCCGACCAGGATCAGCGCCACCCAGAGCGGAAGCAGGTCGCGCAGGACGAAGGCGGCCAGCGTGGTGACCAGGAAGAGCCGGTCGACGAACGGGTCGAGCAGCGCGCCGAGCTCCGAGGACTGGTCGAGCAGCCGGGCCAGCTTGCCGTCGAGGAAGTCGGTGAAGGCGCTGGCGATCAGCAGCGCGAAGGCCCAGCCGTCGGCGCGCTCGACCAGCAGCAGCCAGAGGAATACCGGGACGCCGACCAGGCGCAGCACACTCAGCACGTTGGGCACGGTGAGGATCCGGTCGCTCGTCACGCCCCGTGCTTACCGCACGCACCGCCGCCGCGCCACGGCCGGGCCGGTGTTTCCGCGCCGCGGCCCCCGATGGAGTGTGCTCGAGATCATCTCGGGGCCGCGGCCCGAACCGGACGTTCCGGGCGAGTGCCGCGCCGTGCCCGCCGGGAGCCCGGCAACCGGCTAGCGTATTCCTCGTGTCCGATGAGCTGCTCGACCTGCGCACATACTCCACTGCCGCGGAGATGCGCGAGCGCGGCCGTGCGCTGCGACAGCGCACGCCGCTCGGCGCGCGGGACCGGGCGGCCGAGGGCGCGCACCGGCCCGCGGTGCTCGACTTCATCGAGGCGGGCAACCGCGGCCGGCTGCCGCAGCTGATCCCGCTGCGGATGGGGCGGATGGCGGCATCGCCGTTCAGCTTCTACCGCGGCGCCGCCGGGCTGATGGCCGCCGATCTGGCCGGCGGGCCGGACAGCGGGCTCACCGCGCAGCTCTGCGGCGACGCGCACGCCGCCAACTTCGGGCTCTACGGCAGCGCCTCCGGCGAGATCATCATGGACATCAACGACTTCGACGAGACCGTCGCGGGCCCGTGGGAGTGGGATCTGGAGCGGCTCGCCGCCAGCCTGGTGCTGGCCGGGCGGGTGGCGGGGGCGAGCGAGGACGACTGCCGCACCGCGGCCCGCGACGCCGCGCGCTCCTACCGCAGGGCCGCCGCCGAGCTGGCCGAGCTGCCGTTCGTGCAGTCCTGGTCCGCGCTGCCGGACGAGTCGGTGCTGGAGCGGGCGCAGGCGCACGGGCTCATCGACGACTTCGAGAAGGCCGCGAAGAAGGCGCGCAAGAACACCAGCGCCAAGGTGGTCGCCAAGTGGGTGGAGGAGAGCGACGAGCACGGCGAGGGGCTGCGCAGGCACCGCTTCGTCAGCGATCCGCCACTGCTCACCCGGGTCGAGGAGAGCGTGCGCGAGGCGGTGCTCGGCGGGCTGGAGCGGTACGGCGCCTCGCTGCGCGAATCGCGGCGCCCGCTGCTCTCCCGGTTCGCGCTCTCCGACGTCGCGCTCCGGATCGTCGGCACCGGCAGCGTCGGGCTGCGCACCTACGTGGCGCTCCTGCACGGCAACGGCCGCGAATCGCTGGTGCTGCAGGTGAAGCAGGCCATCCCGTCCTCGCTCGCGCCGTTCCTGCCCGGCACCCCGCCCGCACACGACGGCGAGCGAATCGTGCAGGGCGCCAGACTCGTTCAGGTCGACACCGACATCCTGCTCGGCTGGACCTCGTTCGACCCGGACGGGACCGGCACCGAGCTGCCGTTCATCGTGCGGCAGTTCCGCAACCAGAAGGGCAGCATCGACCCGGCCGGGCTCACCAGCCAGGACCTGGACGACTACGGCAGGCTCGCCGGCGCGCTGCTGGCCAGGGCGCACACCCGCTCGCTGGACCCGCGGCTGCTCGCCGGGTACCTCGGCGACGACGCGGAATTCGACGCCGCCGTTGAGAATTTCGCGGTCCGCTACGCCGACCGCACCGAAGCCGATCACGCCGAGCTGACCTCGGCCATCCGCTCCGGCGTTGTCGCGGCGGAGGAGCCCCGGTAATTTCGAACACGTCACTTTCGACGCGAAGGGCGGTTCTCTCGAATGCTCGTCCGCATGCAGAACTCCGGGGGCGGCAATGCCGAACGCGCCCTGCTCGACTGGTTGCGCACCTGGAAGGACCCGCGCAGCCCGCACGGCGTCGCCACGCTGAATGTCAGCCTGTTCCACACCAATCGGCTCTTCCCGCTGGACGCGGTGATCTGGACGCCGACCAGCTGCGTGATCATCGAGGCCGAGGCGCTCGCCGCGCGCCAGGACGGGGTGCTCCGCATCCCGCTGAACGGGCCGTGGACCATCGACGGCGAGCCGGCCGCCATGGAGGGGCGGGATCGGCGCACCCCGCTGGAGCGCTCGCGCGAGCACACCTTCGCGCTGCAGGACTGGCTCTCCGCGCGCGGGCTCGGGCAGCGGGTGGTGCACGGGCTGGCGCTGATCGTCCCGGTGCGCGGCGCCGACGTCTCGGTCGAACAGGGCTGGAGCGACCCGAGTTTCGACGTCATCCTCGGTGACGATCCGGAGCGGCTGCGGCACTACTTCCAGACGCTCGCGGTGCAGGAGAAGCACCTGTGGACGGCGAACGACATCGCCGTCGCCTTCCGCGGCCTCGGCATCCTGCCCTACCTGCCCGCCCCGCAGGAGCTCCTCAACGAGGGGTTCCTCGGGCCGATCGACATCACGCTCTGGCACGGCGGGCCGAACCAGGCGCAGGCCGAGGCGTACGCCGCCGAGCAGTCGGCGGGCACCGACACCAGGCTCCCGCTGCTCGCCGTCGAGACCCCGTGGTACAGCCCATGGAAGCTGTACCCGCGCAAGCACGGCGACATCGACTTCGGCCAGGCGGTCATGCGCACCGGCCTCGCCATCGGCATGTTCGTCGCCTTCGTCTGGATCCTCTGGTTCGTCGTGACCGCGGTCCTCACCGTCGCCACCTGACCAGCGGGCTATCGGCTGCGGTCGTAGACGCTGGCGTCGCTGAGGAGGGCGGCGCGGAGCATGGAGTCGGGCACGCCCATGGCGTCGACCAGGGTGAGGGCCTCCGGGCGCAGCCGGTCGACCAGCTCGTTGACGCCGCGGCGCACCGCCTTTGCCCGCTCCACGGACATGAAGCGGTGCATGATGTACCAGTCCGCGTTCTCCTCCAGGGTGGAGAAGACGAAGAGGTCGCAGACGGTTTCGGCGAGGGCGCGGGCGTCCGGGTCATCGATGTCGGCGATGCCCTCGATGAACGCCTCCAGGATCAGCCGGTCGATGTGCGCGGTGCCCGCGGTCAGGATGTGGTCCTGGGCGTTGTTGAACGCCTCGAAGGGGCCGGTCTCCTGTGCCCGCGCGCGCAGCCGGTGTGCGGCGGTGCGCACCAGGTAGTCCTCGCGGTCGGCGAAGAGCGAGAGCTGGGTGGAGCGGCGGGAGAGATCGCCCTCGTCCACCGGGTCGTCGCCGCGGTCGCGCAGCGTCTGGATGAGCTGGCGCACGCCGGAGCGCTTGCGCACGACGTCGCCCGCGGTGGTCGCGACGAACCGCACCCAGCCGAGCGCGTCCAGGTCGCGCACCTCGTCGGCGTAGGCGGTGAGCAGTTCCTTGGCGACGAGCTGGGTGAGCACCACGTTGTCGCCCTCGAAGGTGGTGAAGACGTCGGTGTCGGCCTTCAGCGTCACCAGCCGGTTCTCGGTGAGGTAGCCGGCGCCGCCGCAGGCCTCGCGGCACTCCTGGATGGCCCTGGTGGCGTGCCTGGTCTGCGCCACCTTGAGCCCGGCGGCGCGCTTCTCCAGCGCCCGCTGCGAGCTCGCGTCCAGGTCCTGCCCGGTCTGGATGAGGTGCATCCGGCGCACCAGGTCGTTCTGCGCGAAGGCGAGCGCGTAGGACTTGGCGATCAGCGGGAACAGCCTGCGCTGGTGCGCCCGGTAGTCCATGAGCACGACCTCCTCCCCGGTGTCCGGGTCGGAGAACTGCTTGCGCTGCACCGCGTACTTGACCGCGATGCTGAGCGCCACCCGCGCGCCCGCGGCGGCCGCGCCGCCCACGCTGATCCGGCCGCGCACCAGGGTGCCGAGGGTGGTGAAGAAGCGCCTGCTCGGATTCTCGATGTCGGAGGTGTACGCGCCGTCGGGGGCGACGTCGGCGTACCGGTTGAGCAGGTTCTCCCGCGGGATGCGCACCTGGTCGAAGACGATCCGGCCGTTGTCGACGCCGGGCAGCCCGCCCTTGAGGCCGTCGTCGGAGGTGGTGACGCCGGGCAGGTCGGTGCCGTCGGAGTCCCGGATCGGGACCAGGAAGCAGTGCACGCCCTTGCTCTCGCCGCCGGTGATCAGCTGCGCGAAGACCGCGGCCATGCGGGCGTGCTCGGCGGCGCCGCCGATGTAGTCCTTGCGCGCCGACGGGGTCGGCGAGTGCACCACGAACTCCTGCGTCGCCGGGTCGTAGGTGGCGGTGGTCTCCAGGCTCTGCACATCGCTGCCGTGGCCGGTCTCGGTCATGGCGAAGCAGCCGAGCAGGTCGAGCGAGATCAGCCTGCGCACGTACTCGCGGTGCCGCTCGGTGCCGAGGTTCTCCACGGCGCCGCCGAAGAGCCCCCACTGCACGCCGGCCTTCACCCAGAGCGAGAGGTCGGCGTAGGCCAGCATCTCCAGCCCGACCACGGCGGCGCCCGGCTCGCCGGTGCCGCCGTTCTCCCTGCGGAAGTTGCGCTCGGCGATGCCGAGCTTGGTGATCTCCCGCATCTGCTCCAGGACCCGGGCGCGGGCCGCCTTGTAGTCGAGCGTCGGATCACCGGCGAACTTGTCGTCCGCCAGCGCCGCTCTGGCTTCCTCCCGGACGGCGCCCCACGGACCGTCCAGAGCACCGCGCAGGTGCGTGATCACCGGGTTCTCAGTCGTCGTCGACGTGCCGCTCTCCATACCTCAGACGATAGCCCGCTGGATGCCGGGCAAACCGTGACGAACATCGTGTCGCCCCGCTCGACCCCTTGTGGTTTAAACGCTCGTTCAATATTCTGTACGAGTGTTCAACCAAAGCGCCGACCTCAGCACCGCGGCTCGGATCCGCGATGCCGCCGTCGCCGAGTTCGGGCACAACGGCTTCGGGGTCGGCGTCCGGGCCATCGCGGCCCGAGCCGGGGTCTCCCCCGGCCTGGTCAACCACCATTTCGGCTCCAAGGAGGGATTGCGCCGGGCCTGCGACGACCACGTGCTCGGCTTCGTCCGCGAGCACAAGGCGAGCGTGCTGAGCGGCGACAACCTGGCGGGCGGGATGCTCGCCGCCATCGCCGAGCTGGACGAGTACGCCCCGCTCTTCGCGTACCTGATGCGCAGCCTGGAGGACGGCGGGCCGCTGGCCGACTCGCTCTTCGACCACATGGTCGACGACGCCGTCGCCTACACCGAGCAGGCGGTGGCGGCCGGAATCGTCAAGCCGAGCCGCGATCCGGCGGCCCGCGCCCGCTACCTGATGCTGCTCAATCTGGGCGGCACCCTCCTCTACCTGCGTATGCGGCGCGCCCGCGAACCCGAGCTGGACGATCGGCAGGCGCTGCGCGACCTCATGTCCGAACTCACCGTCCCGGCGCTGGAGATGTACACCCAGGGCCTGCTCACCGACCCCACCGTTCTCGATTCCTTCACACAGGAGAAGTGATGTCCGGAGTCATCGACATCAAGGGCTTGCGCAAGACCTTCGGCCACGTGGCCGCGCTCGACGGGCTGGAACTGTCCGTCGCCGAAGGCGAGATCCACGGCTTCCTCGGCCCCAACGGGGCGGGCAAGTCGACCACCATCCGGGTGCTGCTCGGACTGCTCAGGGCGAGCTCCGGCGAGGTCGCGCTGCTCGGCCGCGACCCGTGGCGCGACGCCGTGGCGCTGCACCGGCAGCTGGCCTACGTGCCGGGCGACGTCACGCTGTGGCCGTCGCTGTCCGGCGGCGAGACCATCGACCTGCTCGCCCGGCTGCGCGGCGGGATCGATACGGCGCGCCGTGCCGAGCTGATCGAGCGGTTCGACTTCGACCCGCGCAAGAAGGCGCGCGCCTACTCCAAGGGCAACCGGCAGAAGGTCGCGCTGATCTCGGCCTTCGCCTCCGACGTCCCGCTGCTGCTGCTGGACGAGCCGACCTCGGGGCTGGACCCGCTGATGGAGCAGGTCTTCCGGGAGTGCGTGCGGGAGGCGGGGGCGCGCGGTGCCACGGTGCTGCTGTCGAGCCACATCCTCTCCGAGGTGGAGGCGCTGTGCGAGCGGGTCACCATCATCCGGGCCGGGAAGACGGTGGAGACCGGGTCGCTGGCCGCCATGCGGCACCTGAGCCGCACCTCGATCACGGCCGAGCTGACCGGCGACCCCGGTGATGTGGCGGCGCTGCCCGGCGTCGCCGATGTGCAGCGGGACGGGTCGATCCTGAAGTTGCAGGTGGACGGGGAGCACCTGGGCGCGATCGTGCGGCTGCTCGGCGATGCCGGGGTGCGCAGCCTCACCAGCGCGCCACCCACCCTGGAGGAGCTGTTCCTGCGGCACTACAGCGCCGACGGCACCGAGCCCGCCGACCGGCAGCAGGTCCGGGCATGAGCGCGCCGGGCCGGGAAGCGGGAACCCCGCGGAGCCGCGCGGGGTCCGCGCCGGATCGCCCCGCGGCGGGCACCGCTCCCGCGTCGCTCCGGGCGGCGGATTTCACCGGTACCCGGGGGCTGTTTCTGCTCTACCTGCGGCGGGATCGGGTCATCGCGCCGCTGTGGGCGCTGGTGATCGGGCTGATGCCCGCGATCCAGCTGATCAGCGTCAAGGACCTCTACTCCGCCCCGGAGCAGCTGGAGCAGTTCGCCGCGACCACCGCGGCCAGCCCGGCGCTGCTCGCCATGTACGGACCGGTGTTCGGGACGTCGCTCGGGTCGATCGGCACCTGGAAGGCGGGGGCGATGTACACCGTCATCGCCATCGCCGTCGTGCTCACCGTGATCAGGCACACCAGGGTCGAGGAGGAGACCGGGCGCGCCGAGCTGATCGGCGCCACCGGGATCGGCCGCTTCGCCGGGCTCACCGCGGCGCTGCTGCTCACCGGCGGCGGGTCGCTGCTGGCCGGGCTGGTGTGCGCGCTGTCGCTGCTCGGCAGCGGCGAGCCGCTCGCCGGATCGGTGGCCTGGGGTGCGTCGCTGGCCGCCTCCGGGCTGGTCTGGGCCGGTATCGCGGCGGTCGCGGCGCAGGCGAGCACCGGCGCGCGGGTGGCCCGCGGCATCGCCTTCGGCGCGCTCGGCGCCGCCTTCGCGCTGCGCGCGGCGGGCGACGCGGGCAACGGCGTGCTCTCCTGGTTCTCCCCGCTCGGCTGGTGCCTGCAGATCCGCCCCTACGCAGGCGAGCGCTGGTGGGTCCTGCTGCCGCTGCTCACCGTCGCGGTCTTCGCGGTCGGGTTCGCCTACGCGCTGCTGGACCGGCGCGACACCGGCGCCGGGCTGCTCGCGGAGCGGCCGGGGCGTCCGGCCGCGAAGAAATCGCTGGCCGGCCCCTTCCGGCTCGCGGCCCGGTTGCAGCGCGGCGCGCTGCTCGGCTGGGCGGTCGGGTTCGCGCTCTACGGGCTGTTGATCGGCGGCGCGGTCGGCAGCGTCGGCGACATGCTCGGCGACAGCGACTCGCTCCGGCAGATGATGGACCGGATGGGCGGGTCGTCGGCGCTGGAGGACTCCTTCATCACCTACGCGCTCACCCTGCTCGCCGCGGTCGCCGCCGCCTACTCGGTCTCGGCGCTGCTCCGGCTGCACGACGAGGAGAGCAGCGGCCGGATGGAGGCCACCCTGGCCGGCGCGGTGAGCCGCCCCCGGCTGGCCGCCGCGCACCTGACCTTCGCCCTCGGCGGCCCCGCCCTGCTGCTCTTCGTGGCGAGCGTCGCGATCGGGCTCGTCTACGCGCCGCAGACCGCCGACCCGGAGCACACCTTCGACGCGGTGGTCGGCGCGGCGGCGGTGCAACTGCCGGCCGTCTGGGTGGTCACCGGGATCGCGACCGCGCTCTACGGGCTGCTTCCGCGCTTCGCCCCGTTCGCCTGGGGGGTGCTGAGCGCCATGATCGTGCTCTACTTCGTCGGCTCGCTGGACGCGCTGCCGCAGTGGGTGATGGACCTGGTGCCGTTCACGCATCCGCCGAAGCTGCCCGGCGGGGAGTTCACCGCCGAACCACTGCTCTGGTTGCTCGCGATCGCCACGATTCCGATCGCCGTCGGGGTGATCGGCTTTCGACGGCGTGATCTGCGCTGACACCGACCGGTCGGGGTGTGATGGGAGCCATTTCCGGCCGGGGGCGGATGCGAGCGCCGCGGTGCGGTGACTACTTTCGCGGGCATGGTGCGAGGAATCTTCCCCGGAATCGGAGCCGCCCGCGATGCCCGCGGCGCGGCCCGGGCCCCCCGCGCCGATGTCCTCGGTGGCGGATCCGCAGTGGATGCGCTCTCGCGCGGCGTCGGCGCCGACGAGACAGCGGGCGGTACGACCGGCCGGAGTGTCCGGCACGGCGCGCGCCGCGCGCCGTGGCACCGACGCAGCCGGGTGTCGCCGGTGGTCAGCCAGGCGGTCGGGCTGCTTGTCGCGGACCGGCAGGCCACCGCCGACACCATCGTCTCCGCGCCCGCCCCGCTGCAGCCCATCGACCTCGGCGACGACGCCCAGGTCACCGAGGTACTCGACCTGGCGGTCCGGGTCGGCGAGGTGGTGCTCGCCTCCGGCACCGGCGTGATCGACACGACCACCCAGGTGCAGTTCATCGCCGCCACCTACGGCCTGGCCAAGGTCGACGTCGACGTCACCTACGACAGCATCCGGATCTGGGCCGACCGCGGCTCGCTGCTGCCACCGGCCAGCATGATGCGGGTGGTGCGGTACCGCTCGCTCGACTTCACCCGGCTCGCCGCGGTGGACCGGCTGACCCGCCGGATCCGCTCGGAGATCGTCTCCCCCGGCGACGCGCGCGCCGCGCTGGACGCCATCACCACCGCCCCGCACCCCTACCAGCGCTGGGCGGCGACGTTCGGCTGGTCGCTGCTGGCGGCGTCGATCGCGGCGCTGCTCGGCGCGGGCCCGATCGTGGCGCTGCTCGCCTTCCTGACCACGGCGGTCATCGACCGGACCAACCGGCTGCTGAACCGGTTCGGGCTGCCCTTCTTCTTCCAGCACATGGTGGGCGGGATGCTGGCCGCCGCCCCCGCGGTCGGGCTGGCCGCGGTGGCGGGGCCACTCGGCCTCTCGGTGGATCCGACGCTGATCATCGCGGCCGGGATCACCGTGCTGCTCTCCGGGTTGTCGCTGGTCGGCTCGGTGCAGGACGCGATAACCGGGGCGCCGATCACCGCGGCGGCGCGGATGCTGGAGGTGGTCATGATGACCGGCGCGATCATCGCCGGGATCGCGCTGGCGCTGCGGGTCGGCGAGGTGATCGCGACCCCGGTGCTGCCGGTGGACATGAGCCCGGCGCGCGCGCTCACCGACCTGCCGGTGCAGATCGTCGCGGGCGCCGTCGCTGCGCTCGCCTTCGCGCTGGCCTGCTACGCGGAGCGGCGCGCGCTGGCCGCGGCGGCGTTCAGCGGGGCGGCGGGCACCATCTGCTACGTGATCGCCGGGCACATCGGCTTCGGCCCGGTCACCGGCTCCGGCTTCGCCGCCACCGTGGTCGGGCTGGCAGGCGGCCTCATGGCGCGCCGCGCGCTGACGCCGCCGCTGGTCGTCGCGGTCGCCGGGATCACCCCGCTGCTGCCCGGCCTCGCGCTGTACCGGGGGCTGTACGGGCTGCTCAACGACCAGCTGCTGCTCGGCTTCAACCAGCTCTTCGGCGCCATCGGCATCGGCTGCGCGCTGGCCGCGGGCGTCACGCTGGGCGAGTGGGTCGACCGGACCGTGCGCAGGCCGCGCATCCTGCGCCGCTTCGGCGCGCTGCGCAGGCCGACCATCGTCCGGCGGCAGAAGATCTCGCTGCGACGCAGGCGGGTGGCCGCGGTCGGCAACGCTGCTGCGGTGCGCGGGGCCGCCCGGTAAAGTCGAGACGTCAATCAGGTCATCCGGCAGCCGCCGGGCGGCGAGTCGAGGTGGAGGCCCGCTCATGTCGGATACGGTTCCGTTCTCCGTACAGATCCGTACCGCCACCGAGCGGCAGCACACCGAGGCGGAGAACTCCCGCTTCATGGCCGACATGCTCGGCGGCATGCTCGGCCTCGACTCCTACCAGCGCTACACCGGCCAGCTGTGGTTCGTGTACCGGGCGCTGGAGGGCCACTGGGACGAGCTCGCGGCCGACCCGGTGGCTGGACCGTTCATCAAGCCCGAGCTGGCCCGCACCGCCGAACTCGAGCGCGACCTCGCGCACCTGGTCGGCCCGGACTGGCGCGACGGCCTCACCGCGCTCCCGGCCACCGCCGCCTACGCCGCCCGCATCGACGAGTGCGCCAGGGATTGGCCGGCCGGCTACATCGCCCACCACTACACCCGCTACCTGGGCGACCTCTCCGGCGGACAGGTGATCCGCGGAGTCGCCGAGAAGCTCTGGGACCTCCCGCACCGCGGCGACGGCGTGCGCTTCTACGTCTTCGAGGGCGTGCGGAACCCGGCCGCCTTCAAGCGCGAATACCGCGCCCTGCTGGACGAACTCGACCTCGACGACCTGGAGCGGCGCCGGGTGCTGGACGAGGGGCAGCGCGCGTTCGCGCTGAACACCGCGGTCTTCGCCGAGCTGGACGCCGAGTTCGCCGAGCGCAGGCTCTCCTGACACGAGATCGACATCTTTCTCGTAATCCCTTGCGACACTTGGTGATCACGCCTGCCCGGAGCCGTCGGGCGTAACAGATCACATTGCCCCGGGTGCGGGCTCACCATTACCATCGACTATCAGTCGGGACGACGACGTTCCACCCGCGGGGCCGACAGCCAGATCTCCTGCCGCTACCCCGCACTCGGTTCCCCGAACGTGAACTGCCCGGAAGCCGATGTCGCACACCCTGTTCCCCGTGTGATGCCGCGCACGCCGGCCGATCCGTACCGTGCCCTGGGTCACAGGCACGCTGGGAACCATCCGGAGGCACCGCCGCCTCCGCACGCACCCGAGCGGACCCCGGAGGAGTCATGGTTTCCTACATCGTCACCGGCGGCAGCGAGTTCCTGCGCGGGCGAGTCGTGCGGCGGCTACTGGACGCCGACAGCACGGCCGTCGTGCACGTGCCGACCGACCGCACCGGCGCCACCCTGCTCGCGCTGCCCGCCGGAATCCAGGTGCCGCAGCGCGACGTCCCCGCGATCGACCACATCGTGCACCTCGGCCCGGCGAGCACCGCAACGGAGCAGGCGAACCACGTCACCGAGCTGCGCTGGACCCTCGCCTCGGCCGCCCGGCTCGGCGCCACGCTGAACTACCTCTCCTCGGTCGCCGTCGCGGGCGCGCACCCCGGCCGCTTCTTCGAGGACGACTTCGACATCGGCCAGCCGCTCACCTGCGCCGCGCACCGCATCGCCTTCGCCGCCGAGGAGCTGGTGCGGCACGCCCGCGACGTGCGGTGGCGGATCTTCCGCTCCGGCATCCTGACCGGCGACTCGCGCACCGGCGAGATCGACCGCGGCGGCGGCACCGCGCCCTTCCTCGCCGCGGTCGCCCGGCTCACCGGGCTCCCCGCCGAGCTGCCGGTGATCCTGCCGGACTGGGGCACCACCAATGTGGTCCCGGTCGACTACGTGGCCTCCGCGCTGGCCGAGCTGGTGCGCAGGCCCGGCCAGCACAGCCGCACCTTCCACCTGGTGAACCCGGCCAGGCAGGGCTTCGGCGAGCTGTACGCGGCACTGGCCCGCGCGGCGAGCGCCCCGCGCGGGATCGCGCTGCCCGGCAGCGGAATCCTCTTCGACCGGCTGGCCCGGCTGCCCGGCTACCCGCTGCTCCGCGACCACGTGCTCGACCTGCTCGGCATCCCCGCGCACGCCCCGGCCCAGGTCCGGGTGCCCGCCGAGTTCATCGACGACACCACCCGCGCCCGGCTGCGGACCACCGGCATCGCGGTGCCCGGCTTCGACAGCTACGCCGACCGGCTCTGGACGCACTGGCGGCGCGAGACCGAGGTCGCCCCGCTCGCCCTGGAGACCATCCAGCGCGCCGCCGCCCCGGCCCCGCGGCGCGCCCTCGCCGAGGTCTGAGCGCCGAACCGCTCTCGATACACGGACGTATCTGATACGTTCGTGTATCGAGAGTGAGGGGCGATGATGCCTGCGGTCGGCGGCAAGCGGGTCACGCGGCGGCGCGAGGAGACGCGTGCCCGGCTGCTCGCCGCCGCGTACGAGGTGTTCGCCGAGGACGGGTTCGGCCGCGCCACCGTCGAGAAGGTCTGTGAGCGCGCCGGGTTCACCCGCGGCGCCTTCTACTCCAATTTCACCTCGCTGGACGAGCTCTTCCTCGCCATGTGGGAGCAGCGCTCGGCCGCCATGGTCGCCGGGGTGGCCGCCGCCCTCGACGAGCTCGCCGCGGGCGCGGAGCCAGGCCTCACCGCCATGGTCGCCCGCTTCGAGCGGGCCGTCCCGGTCGAGGAGCCCTGGTACCGGATCACCGCCGAGTTCACCACGCACGCCCTGCGCAACCCCGCGCTGCGCCGGGTCACCGCCGCGCGCGAGGAGGCCATCGTTGCCGCGCTGATGCCGACCGTCGTCGCCGCGCTTGCCCGCACCGGCCGCGTCGTCCCCGACCCCGCCGCGCTCGGCCGCGCGCTGGTCGCGGTGCACGACGGCACCAGCCTGCAGATCGTGCTCGCCCCCGACGATCCCGCGGTGCGGCGCGAGCGCACCGAACTCTTCCGGCGGGTGGTGCTCGCCTACAGCACGCCCCGCCGGACCACCACGGAAGGAAAACCATGACATCGATCGGCAGCGACCCCGAGGTCATCGTCGTCGGAGCGGGGCTGGCCGGCCTCGTCGCCACCTACGAACTCACCCGGGCCGGGCACCGGGTGCGGGTGCTCGACCAGGAGAACCGGGCCAACCTCGGCGGGCAGGCGTTCTGGTCGCTCGGCGGGCTGTTCCTGGTCGACACCCCCGAGCAGCGCAGACTCGGCATCGAGGACTCCTACGAGCTGGCGCTGCAGGACTGGTACGGCTCGGCCGGGTTCGACCGGGCGGACGAGGACCACTGGGCGCGCCGCTGGGCCGAGGCCTACGTGCGCTTCGCCGCCACCGAGAAGCGCGAGTACCTGCGGGAACTCGGGCTGCGGGTGACACCGCTGGTCGGCTGGGCCGAGCGCGGCGGCGCGCTCGCCGACGGCCACGGCAACTCGGTGCCGCGCTTCCACCTCACCTGGGGCACCGGCCCCGAGGTGGTGCGGGTCTTCCTGGAGCCGGTGCTCGAGGCCGAGCGGCGCGGGCTGGTGACCTTCGAGTTCCGGCACCGGGTGGACGAGCTGCTGGTCGCCGACGGCAGCGTCACCGGGGTGCGCGGCAGCGTGCTCGAGCCCAGCGAGCTGGAGCGCGGGCAGGCCAGCTCGCGCGCGGTCACCGGCGAGTTCGAGTTCAGCGGTAAGGCGGTTGTGGTGACCTCCGGCGGGATCGGGCACAACCACGACGTGATCCGGCGCAACTGGCCGACCGAGCGGCTCGGGAAGTGCCCGGAGACGCTGATCTCCGGCGTTCCCGCGCACGTGGACGGCCGCATGCTCGGCATCTCCGAGGCCGCGGGCGGGCGGATCGTGAACCGGGACCGCATGTGGCACTACACCGAGGGCATCGTCAACTGGGACCCGATCTGGCCGGACCACGCCATCCGGATCATCCCCGGCCCCTCCTCGCTCTGGTTCGACGCCGACGGCAAGCGGCTGCCCGCGCCCTGCTTCCCCGGCTTCGACACCAACAGCACCATGAAGGCGATCCTGGCGGGCGGCCACGACTACTCGTGGTTCGTGCTCACCCAGTCGATCATCGAGAAGGAGTTCGCGCTCTCCGGCTCCGAGCAGAACCCGGACGTCACCGGCAAGGACCTCAAGCTGGTGCTGAAGAGCCGGGTGGCCAAGGGCGCGCCCGGCCCGGTGGAGGCGTTCAAGAAGCACGGCGTCGACTTCGTGGTCGCCGATACACTGCCCGCGCTGGTCGACGGCATGAACGCCATCGCCCGCGGCCCGAAGCTCGACCACGACGAGCTGGAGCGCCAGATCGTCGCCAGGGACCGCGAGATCACCAACAAGTTCACCAAGGACGCCCAGGTCATGGCGATCCACAACGCCCGCAACTTCTTCGGCGACAAGGCGGGGCGGGTCGCCAAGCCGCACCGCATCCTGGACCCGGAGGCGGGGCCGCTGATCGCGGTCCGGCTGAACATTCTCACCCGCAAGACGCTCGGCGGGCTGCAGACCGACCTCGATTCCCGGGTCATCGGCCCGGACGGCGGGCCGCTGCCCGGGCTCTGGGCCGCGGGTGAGGTCGCCGGGTTCGGCGGCGGCGGGGTACACGGGTACAACGCGCTGGAGGGCACGTTCCTCGGCGGCTGCATCTTCTCCGGCCGCTCGGCCGGGCGGGCGATCGCCGCGGAGTTGTCGCGCTGAGCCGATGGGTCAGTGCCGGCCGGGGGGTTGCGGGCGCAGGGTGCGCGCGCAATCCTGGGCGACCTCGACCAGCAGCCCGGCCAGCCGGGCGGTGTCGAGCGCGGGCAGCTCGGCGCCTGCCCGGACCGACAGCGAGAGCGCGGCGACCCCCGAGCCGCGGGTGCGCACCGGCACCGCGACGCAGGTGACGCCGGTGAAGGACTCCTCGCTGTCCACCGCGACGCACTGCCTGCCGCGGATGCGGGAGAGCTCGCGGTTCAGCTCGACCCGGTCGCAGATGGTGCGCGGGGTGAGCCGGGGCAGCGGCTCGCGCGCCGCGGCGACGACGCCGCGCTCCTGGGCGGCCAGCATGGCCTTGCCGAGCGCGGTGCTGTGCGCGGGCATCCGGCCGCCGAGCCGGGTGGGCAGCGTCGGGCCGGAGCGGCCGACCTTGTCCAGGTAGAGCACGTCGCGGCCGTCGAGGACGCCGAGGTGGCCGACCATGTCGGCGCGATGCGCGAGATCGTGCAGCAGCGGGCTGACCGCCTCGCGCACCTCGTTGTGGTCGGCGGCGAGCCCGCCGAGCTCCAGGGTGCGCGAGCCGAGCCGGTAGCCGCCCGGCGCGTGCGCCAGCCAGCGCAGCTTGATCATCTGGTCCAGGATGCGGTGCACCGTGGAGCGCGGCAGCCCGGTGCGTTCGCACAGCTCGACCAGGGTGAGCGCGGGCGAGGCGGCGTCGAAGGCCTCCAGGATCAGCGTCATCCGCTCGATCATGGACACCGGCGCGGTGGCGGGGCAGCGGCCGATCGGCCTGGTCGCGTGGTCCGCGTGGGGTAGCGCGTCGACCGTCATCACACATCCTCCAAAGACTGGCGGCACCAGCTTAGGGGGATTCCCGTTGTGCACACACCATTCCAGGGGGTTCCCGCGTGTGACGTGTCACAGCGTCCGGTGCGGCGATCGGGCAGCTACCCCGCGCGGATCAGGATTCGGTGCGCTCGGCCTCGGCCGCGTCCTGCAGCTGCTCGCGGGTGTTGCGCTCGGCGAGCAGCGGAAGGAAGGTCTCGACGGTGGCGCCATCGGCGACCTCCTCGTAGGAGTCGTGCAGGGCGCGCTCGATCGTCGTCTCGTCGGCGACGTCGCCGTACTCCTGCTCCAGGCGGTGCGCGGCGGCCCGGAGGGCGATGTCGGGGTCGAGGGTGGGGTCGTGCTGCGGGGGCGGGGCGATGTGCTCGTCGCTCATCGGAGACTCCTCGGTGTGCGGGTTCGGCACGGCACGGTTTCCCGTGCCGTTCGTCCGGTTACCCGGCGGGGCCGGGGGGACACCGCGCCCCGGGTGAACACCCGGCACCGCTCCGGTTAACAGCGGTGCCGGGCGCGGAGTCAGCGCGCGGCGGGCGCGGTGACGAGCGGGATGTCGAGCGCGGTCAGGATGCCGGGGGCGGCGGCGACCACCGCGGGCACCGCGTTCACGATCCGCATGGCGGTGCCGACCAGGGTGGCGTAGTTGTGGTCGCCGTTGCGGCTCGACGCGACCAGGTCCAGGGCGTACGACGGCTCGCCGGTGATCCGCACCTGGTAGCAGCCCTCCGGGTGGGTGGGCTGCGGCCACTCCGGGCACAGGTCCTGGCGCAGCCGGGTGACGTGCTCGAGCACCGTGACCACCCGGTCCCCCGCCATGCCGCGCACCTCGAAGCGCAGCGCCGCCGCGCTGCCCGCCGCGATGTGCCCGGTCGCGATGTCGAACGGTTCGGGCGCGGGCGCGCGCTCGTAGGTCTCGGTGACGGCGTCCAGCTCGACCCCGATCCCGGCCGCGAGCTGCCGGACCACGCTCCCCCATGCCAGCGAGAGCACGCCGGGCTGCAGCAGCATCGGCGTCTCGTCCAGCGGCCTGCCGAACCCCATGATGTCGACCATGACCGCGCGGTTGTCGTAGCTGGCGTAGTCGACGATCTCCAGGCAGCGCACCTGTTCGACGGAGAGGCAGGTGCCGGTGAGCGCCAGCGGCAGCAGGTCGTTGGCGAAGCCGGGGTCGATGCCGTTCACCCACAGCGTGGCCCCGCCCGCCGCGGCCGCCTCCTCGATCGGGCGCAGCAGGTCGTCCGGCAGGACGCCGTACGGGTACTGGAAGAAGACCGGCGCGCAGGCCACGACGTCGACCCCGGCGCGCAGGATCGCCGCCAGCTCCTGCACCGCCTCGAACAGGCGGTTGTCGGTCATGGCGCAGTAGACGACGCAGTCCGGCTTCGCCGCGAGCAGCGCGGCGGTGTCGGTGGTGGCGGCGACGCCGGACGGGTCGGGCAGCCCGGCCAGGGTGGCGGCGTCCACCCCGGCCTTGGCGTCGGAGCTGACCCGCACGCCGACGAGCTCGAGGTCGGGGTTGGCGATGATGCCCGCCAGGGCGTGCCGCCCCACGTTGCCGGTGCCGAAGAGCGCTACGCGAAGTGTCATGTCAGAGATCCGCAATCGGGAGTTCGAGGTTGGGGGTGATCAGGCCGCCGTCGGCCTCCAGCACCTTGCCGGTGAGGTAGGCGCCCGCGGGCGAGGCCAGGTAGACGGCGGCGGCGGCGATGTCCTCCGGGGCGCCGAGCCGGCGCAGCGGGGTGTGCTTCTCGATCTCGCCGCGCATGCCGGGGTCGTTCGCCACGAACTCCAGCGCGGAGGTGTGGATGGCGCCGGGGGCGATGGCGTTCACCCGGATGCGCGGGTTCAGGTCGAGCGCGGCCAGCCTGGTGTAGTGCGCGAGCGCGGCCTTGGCGGTGCCGTAGGCGGCGAAGGCGCGGCCGGGCAGCCTGCCCATCGTGGAGGTGATGTTGATGATCGAGCCCTCGCCCGAGCTCTCCAGGATGTGCGGGACGGCGGCGCGGGTGAGCGCGTGCGCGGTGCCGACATTGAACTCGAAGGCCGCGGTCAGTGCCTTCGGGGTGAGGTCGAGCAGCGGGGTCGGCGGAGCGCCGCCGACATTGTTGACCACGATGTCGAGCCGGTCGAAGCGGGCTACGGCGGCGTCCGCCAGGCCGGCGACCGCGTCCAGGTCGCGCAGGTCGGCCGGGACGACGTGCGCCTGCCTGCCGCGCGCGGTGACCCGCTCGGCCACCTCGTGCAGCTGGTCCTCCGTGCGCGCCGAGATCAGCACGTCCGCGCCCGCCTCGGCGAAGGCGATCGCGATGGCGGCGCCCAGCCCGCGGCCCGCACCGGTGACGACGGCGACCTTGCCGTCGAGCCGGAATTTGTCGAGAATCATGACCCTCCCATACTGTCGAATATTCGACGATAGAGCGACTAATATTCGTCATGGTACGAACCAGTGCGCGCGGATCACAAGGGTTCGCGCGGAATCCGGTCAGGAGGCCGCCGTGGAGCGCTCGCCGTCGCCGCCGACCCGGCGGGTGCTGGACGTGCTCACGCTGCTCGCCGACGCACCGGAGGCGCTGCCGGTGGCTGCGGTCGCGGACCGGCTCGGGCTGGCCCGCGCCACGGTGACCGCCATCCTGGCCGAGCTGGACGCGGCCGGCTGGGCGCAGCGCGACGCCGAGCGGCGCTACCGGCTCGGCCCCGCCCCCGCCGCGCTGCTCGGCGCCGCCCCCGACGCAGGCGTCGCCGCGGCGCTGGCCGCGCTGGTGGCGCGGACCGGCGCCGGCACGACGCTGTCCCGGGTGGACAGCGACGGGATCACCGTGCTCGCGGTGCGGCACGGGCCGGACCGGGATATCGCGGGCGTCCCGCTCGGGCACCGCATTCCGATCCGCTTCCCGGTGGGCGCGGCGGTGCTGCCGTGGCGGCCGAAGGCCGAGCTGCGGCGCTGGCTCGCCACCGCGCCGGACGCCGAGCGCGCGGCCGCGCTGCCGGAGCTGGTGCGGGAGCGCGGGGTCGCGGTGTTCGGGCCGCGCGCCGAGGACGCGAACACCGTCGAGCTGCTCGCCGACCTGCTCACCGCGCTCGGGCCGGAGATGCTGGAGCCGCGGTTGCGCACCCGCACCCTGCGCGGGCTGAGCGAACTCACCGGCAGGCCCTACACCGCCGCCGACCTGGACTCGGCCGATCCACTGCCGGTGAGCTACCTGGCGGCGCCGGTCTTCGACGGGGAGATCGCCACGCACGAGGTGCAGCTGGGGCCGCTGCGCTCGGCCGTCACCAGAGCCGAGCGGGACGCCTACGTGGCGGCGACAATCGCTGCCGCACAGCGGATCAGCGCGGTGCTCGGCAGCGCGCACCGAGCGTGAAACAGCGGGATATCGTGCGACACAGCGGTTCGCGCCGTCCCGTCGCCCGTGTCGCGCGCGATCGGTCGTCCCCCGGAATGTTTCCGCGCCGCTGAGCCGCGCCGCGGCTTCCCCGCGCCGGTCCCGACAAGATCATCGGTCTGGAAATCAGCGGAAAGCTGTTCCCCATCAACATTTTTCGGCACTGGCGGTGCCCGGCCGATCTCAGCTACCATTGCGAGCGCACCATTCAATAACCGGGGGATTGCTGCTCTAGCCCTCCGTTTTCGCTCGGACGCCATCTGCTGACGCACGCACACCGCGAAACGAGAAGAGCTCATGACTGAACTGGCTGAACCTGTGTCCGGAATCGATGAGGCTCCGCAGCTGAGCCTCAGCACCGACGCCGCGCGGAATCTCGCGACCACCACCAAGTCCACTCCGCAAATGCAGGGCATCACCTCCCGGTGGCTGCTGCGGTTGCTGCCGTGGGTGCAGGCCGACGGCGGCGTGTACCGGGTCAACCGGCGGCTCACCTACACCCTCGGCGACGGGCTGATCACCGTCTTCACCGCCGCGGGCGACACCAAGGTACTCGCGCCCGAGCTGCGCGAGCTGCGCTACCTGCGCGATTTCGGCGACGATTCGGCGCTGCAGGCGCTCGCCGACCGGTTCGTCGAACGCCGGTACGAGGCAGGCGAAGTCATCGCCGAGGCCGGGCGCCCGGCGGCCGAGCTGGTGGTGCTCGCGCACGGCAAGGCCGACAAGCGCGGCACCGGCCGGTACGGCGAGGAGACCAGCCTGGAGGTGCTGACCAGCGGCCGCTTCTTCGGCGAGCAGCTGCTCACCGCGGACACCACGCCCACCGACTTCACGGTCAGGGCCGTCACCCCGTGCACCGTGCTCACGCTCACCGAGCGGGCGCTGGCCGAGGCGGGCGACCGCATCGAGGCACTGCGCGAGCACGTGCGCAACGCGCGGCTGGCGGAGACGAGCCGCAACGGCTTCGCCAATCCGCACGGCGAGGCCTCGATCGACCTGATCTCGGCGCACGAGGGCGAGCCCCGGCTGCCCGGCACCTTCGTCGACTACGAATTGTCCCCGCGCGAGTACGAATTGAGCGTCGCGCAGACCGTGCTGCGGGTGCACAGCCGGGTCGCCGACCTCTACAACAAGCCGATGGACCAGATCGAGCAGCAGCTGCGGCTGACCGTCGAGGCGCTGCGCGAGCGCCAGGAGGACGAGACCGTCAACAACCGCGAGTTCGGGCTGCTGCACAATGCCGCCCCGCAGCAGCGGATCAGCACCCGCTCCGGCCCGCCCACCCCGGACGACCTGGACGAGCTGCTCGCCCTGGTCTGGAAGGAGCCGAGCTTCCTGCTCGCGCATCCGAAGGCCATCGCGGCGTTCGGCGCCGAGTGCAGCAAGCGCGGCATCTACCCGGCCACCACCGAGCTCAACGGGCACAAGGTGCCGTCCTGGCGCGGGGTCCCGCTGCTGCCGTGCAACAAGCTCGGGGTCTCCGCGACCCGCACCACCTCGATCATGCTGCTGCGCACCGGCGAAGCGGCGCAGGGCGTGATCGGGCTGCGGCAGACCGGGATCCCGGACGAGTACGAGCCGGGGCTGAACGTGCGCTTCATGGGCGTCGACGACCGGGCGATCATCTCCTACCTGGTCAGCGCCTACTACTCGGCGGCGATCCTGGTGCCGGACGCGCTCGGCATCCTCGACGACGTGCAGCTCGGCGCCGAAAGCTGAGCCGGTGCAGCCCTTCGCACTGCCGGATTTCTACACCGCCCATCCGGCACGGCTGAACCCGCACGTGGAGACCGCGCGCACGCACACCAAGCACTGGGCCTTCGAGATGGGCATGCTCGGCGACGCGGTGGGCGGCGCGGTGGTCTGGGACGAGGCGAGCTTCGACGGCATGGACTACGCGGGGCTGTGCGCGTACACCCACCCGGAGGCCGACGCGGCGACCCTGGACACCGTCACCGATTGGTACACCTGGGTCTTCTACTTCGACGACCACTTCCTCGAACGGTTCAAGCGCACCGGCGATCTGGAGGGCGCGCGGGCCTACCTGGACCGGCTGGCCGGCTTCATGCCCGCCGACGGCGCCGCCGCGCCGGAGCCGACCAACCCCGACGAGCGGGGGCTTGGCGACCTGTGGGCGCGCACGGTGCCCGCGATGTCGATCGGCTGGCGCGAGCGGTTCGCGCAGAGTACAAGGAACCTGCTGCTCGACTGCGTGTGGGAGCTGCGCAATATCAACACCGCGCGGGTGCCGAACCCGATCGACTACATCGAGATGCGGCGCAAGGTCGGCGGCGCGCCGTGGTCGGCGGATCTGGTGGAGTACGCGCGCGGCACCGAGATCCCGCCCGCGCTGGTCGGCACCAGGGCGCTGCGGGTGCTGAAGGACACCTTCGCCGACGCGGTGCACCTGCGCAACGACATCTTCTCCTACCAGCGCGAGACCGAGCAGGAGGGCGAGGTGAACAACGGGGTCCTGGTGCTGGAGCGGTTCTTCGGCTGTTCGCCGCAGCAGGCCGCCGATATCGTCAACGACCAGCTGACCTCCCGGATGCACCAGTTCGAGAACACGGTGCTGACCGAGCTGCCGGTGCTCTTCGAGGAGCACGCGCTGGACGCGGCGCAGCGCGCGGCGGCGCTGTCGTACGCGCAGGGGTTGCAGGACTGGCAGTCCGGCGGGCACGAGTGGCACCTGCGCTCCAACCGCTACATGAACGCCGGTGCGCACGCGATGCCGCTGGGGCCGAGCGGAATCGGCACCGCGCTGTCCCGGCCCGGGTTCTGGCGCGGGCTGGCGGGCCCCGGCGGCGCGCGCAGCCACACCCCGGTTCCGTTCCGGAGCACCGGCCCGCTGCCGCTGCCGGAGTTCGACGTTCCCTTCGATCTCGGGCTCAGCCCGCACCTCGGTACCGCGCGGGCGGAGAGCGTGGAGTGGGCCGAGCGGGTCGGGTTCCACGATCCGCTGCCCGAGTTCGGCGGCAGGCGGCTCTGGACGCGGGCCGACACCGTCGGCTTCGATTTCGCGCTCTGCTCGGCGGGGCTCGACCCGGACGCGAGCCCGGCGGCGCTGACCCTGTCGGCGGAGTGGCTCACCTGGGGCACCTGGGGAGACGACTACTTCCCGGTCGCCTTCCCGGCCGCCGGCTCGGTGGGATCGATGGCGGCGGCCAAGGCCTGCGCCGCCCGGCTGGCGGAGTTCACGCCGCTCGAGCTCGACGCCGTGCCCGAGCCGAGCACCCCGCTGGAACGCGGCCTGGCCGAGCTGTGGCCGCGGACCGCGGGGCCGATGCCTGCGGCGGCCAGGGAGACCTTCCGCACCGCCGTGCACTCGATGGTCGAGAGCTGGCTGTGGGAGCTGGCCAACCACATCCAGCACCGGGTGCCCGACCCGGTCGACTACCTGGAGATGCGGCGGCGCACCTTCGGCTCGGACCTCACCATCGCGCTCTCCAAGCTCGCCCGCGGCGGCACCGTGCCGGACGCGGTGTTCGAGTCCACCACCATGCGGGGCATCGAGCACGCCGCGCAGGACTACGGCTGCCTGATCAACGACCTGTTCTCCTACCAGAAGGAGATCGAGTACGAGGGCGAGCTGCACAATGCCGTGCTGGTGGTCGAGACCTTCTTCGGCTGCGGGCGGGAGCGGGCCGCCGCCGTTGTCGACGATCTGATGCGGGCCAGGATGCGCCAGTTCCAGCGGCTCGTCGCCGAGGAGCTGCCGGTGCTGTTCGAGCACCACCGGCTGGACAGCGCGGCCCGCGCCGCGGTCACCGGCTACATCGGCGAGCTGCGCGACTGGATCGCTGGCATTCTGCACTGGCACCGCGGCACCAGCCGGTACCGGCCGGAGAACCTGCGCCGGCCGGTCGGGCACGCACCGGCGGGCGGTGCCCCGGCGGCGTCGGTCGGGGCACCGCGCGGGCTCGGCACCTCGGCGGCGCGGATCGCCGCCCGCCCGCGCTCCGGGTATCGGACCATCGAGGGAAGGACCGCTTCGTGACCACTCCCGACACCACCCGCGCGGCACCGACCGCGCTGCACCCGGCCGCGGCACGGGCACTGGCCACCACCACCAAGTCGGTGCCGCAGATGCAGGGCATCACGCCGCGCTGGCTGCTGCGCCTGCTGCCCTGGGTCGAGGTGGACAGCGGCACCTACCGGGTGAACCGGCGGCTCACCTACACCGTCGGCGACGGCCGCATCACCTGCACCGCCTCCGGTGGCGAATACCGTCTCGTGCCAATGGAATTGCAGGAACTCAGGGCGCTGCGCGGGCTCGACGACGACGCGCTCCGGCAACTCGCGACGGCGTTCCGGCAGCGCGAGTACCAGCCGGGCGAGACGCTCTGCGAGTTCGGCAACGAGCTCGACGCGGTGCACGTGATCGCGCACGGCCGGGTCACCGTCGACGTCCCGGACGCCTACGGCGCGCGGGTCCGGCTGGAGGTGATCGACGCGGGCGCCCACATCGGCGCCGAGCTGCTGGCCGGGGCGCGGCCGATCTGGGAGTTCACCGCCACCGCCGAGACGGCGTGCACCGTGCTGTCGCTCCCGCGCGCCCGGCTCGATCCGCTCCGCACCGAAATCCCCGGCCTGGCAAGCCAGCTGGCCGGCTTCCGGGAGGCGGCCGGTACCGACAGGTTCGGCCAGGCCGCCATCGATCTCAGCGCGGGCCACGACGGCGAGCCCGCCATCCCCGGCACCTACGTCGACTACGAGCCACGGCCGCGGGAGTACGCGCTCAGCGTGGCGCAGCTGCGGCTCCGGGTGCACACTCGCGTCACCGACCTCTACAACGAGCCGATGGACCAGCTGGAGCAGCAGCTGCGGCTCTCGCTGGAGGCACTGCGGGAGCGGCAGGAGCGCGATCTGCTGACCCACCCCGACTACGGGCTGCTGCACAATGTCGACCCGTCCCAGCGGGTGGTCCCGGCCACCGGCCCGCCGACCCCGGCGGACCTCGACCGGCTGCTCGCCCGCCGCCGCAAGACCGCCTTCTTCCTCGCGCACCCCCTGGTCATCGCCCAGTTCGGCCGGGAGTGCACCGCGCGCGGCATCTACCCGGACCCGGTCGAGGTCGAGGGCAGGCGGGTGCAGGCCTGGCGCGACATCCCGTTCCTGCCCTCGGACAAGATCCCGATCACGGCGGCGCGGACGAGCACCGTGCTCGCCATGCGGATCGGCGAGCGCGACGACGGAGTGATCGGGCTCCGGCAGACCGGGCTCCCCGACGAGTACCGGCCGGGCATCTCGGTGCGCTTCGGCGGCATCGACGACCACGCCGTCGCCTCGTACCTGATCAGCGCCAACCATGCCGCGGCGGTGCTGGTGCCGGACGCGCTCGGCGCGCTCACCGATGTGCAACTGAGTCTCTGACATTCCATCCCTGCGAACCGATCAGGACACCGCTCATGACCCGGGAAATCGCCAAGGATCACCACACCGACGTACTCGCCGACGGCCGCGCGGCGTGTGCGGCCACCCTGCACGCCGCCGTCGACGCCATGCCGCCCACGATCCGCCACATCGCCGGCTACCACTTCGGGTGGTGGGACCGGGACGGGCGGCCCGAGCAACACACCGGCGGCAAGGCGCTGCGGCCCGCCTTCGTGCTGGCGGCCACCACCGTGACCGGCGGCGAGATCGGGAACGCGCTGCCCGCCGCCGCGGCGGTGGAGCTGGTACACAACTTCTCGCTGCTGCACGACGACGTCATGGACCGCGACACCACCCGCAGGCACCGGCCCACGGCGTGGACCGTCTTCGGCATCGGGCCCGCGATCCTGGCAGGCGACGCGCTCGCCACCCAGGCCTTCGCGCTGCTCGCCGGGACCGCGGACGCCAGGGCCGCCGCCGCGGCCGAGCTGCTGAACCGCGCGGTGCTCGAGCTCGTCGAAGGGCAGTGCGCCGACCTGGATTTCGAGGGCCGCCGCGATGTCACCGTCGCCGAGTGCCTGGCCATGACCGATCGGAAGACCGGCGCGCTCTTCGGCTGCGCGGCCGAGCTCGGCGGGCTCTTCGGTGCCGCCGGGCCGGGTGAGCTGCTGCGGCTGCGCGAGATCGGCAACCTCGTCGGCCGGGCCTTCCAGCACGTCGACGACCTGCTCGGGATCTGGGGCGACGCGCACAGCACCGGCAAATCGGTCTACTCCGATCTGCGCAGCCGGAAGAAATCGCTGCCCGTGGTCTTCGCACTCGCCGCCGGGACGGCCGAGGCCACCGCGCTCGCCGCGCTCTACCACCGGGACGAGCCGCTCGACGACGCCGAGCTGCACACGGCGGCGGAGCTGGTCGAGGCCGCGGGCGGGCGGGACTGGAGCCGGAGCCAGGCCGCCGAGCTGTGCGAGCGGGCGCGGACGATGATCGCGGAGCTGAGCGCCGATCCGGCGGCCGGTGCGGATCTGGACGCACTCGCCGCGCTCGCCGCGGACCGGACATGGTGAACGACGCCACGCCGACCGGCCGGGAGGCGCTGCCGATCGAGCTGGTCGACGCGGCGGGGGCGGCGGTCGGCACCTGCTCGGTGGCGCGGGCGCACCGCTCCCCCGGCATGCTGCACCGCGCCTTCTCGGTGCTGCTCTTCGACGCCTCCGGGCGGGTACTTCTCCAGCAGCGGGCGGCGGTGAAGACCCGGTTCCCGCTGCGCTGGGCCAACACCTGCTGTGGGCACCCGGCGCCGGGGCAGCCGGTGACCGAGGCCGCGGGCATCCGGCTCCGCGAGGAGCTCGGCCTCGCCGCCGCGCTCGGCGAGGCCGGCGCCTTCACCTACCGGGCCGCCGACCCGCGCACCGGGCGGGTCGAGTTCGAGTACGACCACGTGGTCGTCGGCCCGCACGCGGGCGACGAACCGCGGCCGGACCCGGCGGAGGTCGCCGACTACGCCTGGGTCGAGCCGGGGCAGCTCGAGCGCGACCTGCGGGAGCACCCGGAGCGGTACGCGCCGTGGCTGGGCGGGGTGCTCGGGCTCGCCCTGGTGGCACCCCGCTGATCAGTCGTCCCGGTCGAGCCGGGCGACCTCGGCGTCGAACCGGGCCAGCGCGTCGTCCATGACGTCGAGCGTGGACTCGAAGCCGCCGAGGCCGTCCAGCATGCCGGTGAGTTCGTCGCGGAGCGCGCGCATCTCCGCGACGGCCGGGTCGATCCGCGACCAGGCGACGGTGCGGTGCCACCACGCCTCCCCGTCCAGCCAGGACACCAGGACGTCGCGGACCAGCACGGCGTCCGCGGTGAAGAGCTGGTAGCGGTCGCCGCCGGCGCCGTGCTCGAGCTCGTACATCCCGTCCGGCAGCCGCCGGGCCAGGATGTGGTCGGCGCCGCGGCGGATCTCCAGCAGCGGTGCGCGGTTCTCGGACACGAACCCGAGTGTCGCAGATACCGATGACTCCGGAAGCCGGGCACCGTCTCCACTCTGCAGAGCAACCTGAAGGGAGACGTATGTCCGACACCGAGGTGCGCGCCGCCATCGCGGCCGAGCGCACCGAGCTCGCCGAGGTCCTCGCCGGACTCGACGCCGCGGCCTGGGAGGCGCCGACGTTGTGCGCCGGGTGGCGCCCGCGCGAGGTGCTTGCGCACATGACCATGGCCTACCGCCTGTCGCTGCCGCGCTTCGCGCTCGACATGGTCAAGGCGCGCGGGAACTTCAACCGGATGTCCGATCGCCGGGCACGCGCCGATGCCGCCGCGCTGACGCCGGCGGAGCTGGTGGCGAGCCTGCGCGACAACGCGGGCCATCCCTGGAAGCCGCCGGGCAGCGGGTACGAGGCCACGCTGGCGCACGAGGTGATCCACGGCATGGACATCACGGTCGCGCTCGGCCTGCCGCGCCGGGTCCCGGTCGACCGGGTCGCGATCGTGCTCGAGGGCACCCGACCCGAGCAGGTGCGGTACTTCGGCACCGATCTGTCCGGGGTCGAGCTCCGCGCCGACGACCTGGACTGGAGCCTGGCGGGCGATGCCCCGGAGTCCACCGTCACCGGCGCCGCCCAGGACCTGCTGCTCGTGCTCTGCGGGCGCAGGCTCCCCGCCGGGCGGCTCGCAGGCGAGCAGGCTTCCCGGTACGAGGCCGGCGTCGAAGGGAGTACCGGCAGCTGAGCGGAGTGTGCCGCTGCTCACCTCCGCCGCTCCCGCCCGCGAAGCGACCATCCGGTTACCGATACCGTGAGGGGATGAACGAACAGCGGCTCGACCCGGCGCTGCCCAGCGCCGACCACCACGAAGGCGGCTTCCGGCCGATGGTCGAGCTGATCGAGGCGAACGCGGCGGCGGACGCGACGCGACGCGGCGGCGAACTCTACGGCGACTTCATCGAACAGGTCCGGCTGCTCATGGACCGGGCCCGGATGGCCGACCCCGGCGACGAACTCTCCCAGCACATCATCACCCAGCTGACCAAGCTGAACGACGAGCTGGCAGGCGCCGCGGTGGACGAGTGGTCGCTGCCCAACTGGACCCGCAACGACCTGCCCTCCCGCGGCAACCTGACGCTGCCGCCCTACCAGATCGACGCCGCCGACGCGACCGGCGTGCACGGCCGCATCGTCTTCCGCGCCTTCCACCTCGGCGGCAACGCGGCCGCGCACGGCGGCCACATCGCGCTCGGCTTCGACGACCTGCTCGGCATGGCCGCCGCGCTCACCTCCGGCGCGATCACCCGCACCGCCTCGCTCACCGTCGACTACCGCGCCATCACCCCGCTCGACCGCGAACTGAAGCTGCACGCGTGGACCGAGCGGCAGGAGGGCCGCAAGGTCTACGTCCGCGCCACCCTGCACGACGGCGAGCGCCTCTGCGCCGAGGCCAACGGCCTCTTCATCGTCCTGAAGCCGGGCCAGCAGTAACCGTTATCCGGGGAAGTGCGCGGCGCGGTACTCCGCGAAGCGCTCGTCCACCTGCCCGGCGGTGAGCCCGTAGTCGTCCAGCGTGTACCGGTGCTGCGGGCGGGCCGCGCCGGAGGTGCTCGAGTTGTGCAGCGCGGTCATCCGCTGCTCCGCGGCGGGGGTCAGGTCGATGCCGAAGTGCCGGTAGATGCCGCGGACGGCGGCGAGCGGGTCGGCGACGAAGTCGTCGTAGTAGACGTCGACGAACTGCGCCTGGTCGTACTCGGCCCGATCGGCGCGGAAGGTGTCCGCGCCGCGCGCCCACAGCTCGAGCTGGGTGCTGCCGACCACGTCGCCGCGGAACTTCTCCGACCACCCCTCGCTGGCCTTCTCGTTCAGGCTGCAGACCGAGGCGATGATGGTGCTCGGCTCGCGGTGCAGCTGCACGACAAGGGCGTCCGGGTAGACGGCGAAGAGGGCGTCGAGGGCGAAGAGGTGGCTGGGGTTCTTGAGCACCCAGCGCTGCTCGGCGTTGGGTAGGCCGATGAGTTGCAAGTTCTTCTTGTGCCGCCGATAGGCGGGGGTCCAGTCCTTGCCGCGCAGCCAGTCGGAGTAGGTGGGCAGGTAGGCCAGGCACTCGTAGGAGATGGACATGGCGGACTGGCGCAGCAGCTGCCAGCACTCCTCGACCTGGTCGGCCGAGATGTGGTGCACGCCCATGAACTCGGGATGCTCCACGTGATGTTTCTCGTACCCGGCCGAAATGCCCTGGTACACCGGGTTGCTCGCCCAGGTTTCGCGCGGCGGGCGGGGCTGCGGCATCTCGGTGAGCCACATCTCCAGCCCCTGGTGCATGGGGTCGGCGGTGAGCAGCCGGTGCACCGCGGTGGTGCCGGAGCGCGGCAGCCCGGTGACGAAGATCGGGCGCTCGACCGGCAGCCGCGCGTGCTCCGGGTACTTCTGCCAGGCACTCTCGCTGAGCGCCCGCGCGATCAGCCCGCCGCGCAGCAGCGCCCGATTGATCTTGTTCCCCCATGGGGTCAGCTCGGCGTCGGCGGCATACGACTCCAGCAGCACCTCCAGCCCCGCCCGGTAGTCGTCGGCGCCGAAATCCTCGAGCCCGATCACCTTGGTCGCCGAGGCGTGCAGGTCGTCGATCGTGCCGATCTCGGCACGGCCCATCGTGGTCATGGCAGTGCTCCTAGTGGTGGAATTCGCCGGCGTTGACGTCGAGACAGGCGCCGGTGACGATGCGGGAGAGCGGGGAGGCGAAGAAGAGCACCGCGTCGGCGATCTCGTCCGGCTCCGGCAGTCTGCGCAGGTCGGTGGTCTCGGCGGTCTCCGCGTAGACCTCCTCGTGGGTGATCCCGCGCTCCTTGGCCTGGTAGTCGAAGTACCACTTCAGGTTGCCCGCGTAGATGTAGCCGGGGGCGACCGAGTTCACCCGGATGCCCTGCGGCCCGAGCTCGGTGGCCAGGCTCTGCGCCAGCGCCAGCAGGCTGGCCTTGGCCATCTTGTACGGGCCGAAGGTGCGCCTGGAGTGCCGCAGCACCGCCGAGTTGATCATCACGACCGAGCCGTTCGCCGCCGCGAGCGCGGGCACGAAGAGCCTGGTCAGCCGTAGCGCGGCGAGCACATTGGTCTCGAACCCGGCGCGCACGCCGTCCAGCTCGACGGTGGCGAGGTCGGTGATCGGCGGGATGGCGAAGGCGTTGTTCACCAGGGCGTCCACCCGGCCGAGTTCGTCCACCGTGGTGCGCACCAGGTTCTCGACGGCTGCCTCGTCGGTGATGTCGGTCGGCACGACCAGGGCCTTCCGGCCGATCTCGCGCACCTCGGCGGCGACCTTGTCCAGCCGCTTCTCGGTGCGCGCGGCGAGCACGACATCCGCCCCGGCCAGCGCGGCGCGGACGGCGATCGAGCGGCCGAGGCCGGGGCCGATCCCGGAGACCACGACGACCTTGCCGGTCAGCAGCCCGGCGCCGCCGAGCGCCGCGTCCGCCGCCGAGTCGTGTCCGGACGGCGCCGCGCCCGCTGTCGTATCCGCGGCGCGCGCGGCATTCGTGTCGCTCATCCCAGCATCCGATCCGCATGCGTGCGCTGGCGGAAGGCGATCCGCTCGGCCCACTGTTCGGGGGTCACCTTGGCCTCGTCGTAGTAGGGCAGCTTCGCCGGGAGTTCGTCGAACGAGACGAGCTGCACTTCGGGACCGTCCTCCGGCTTCAGGTCGCGGGCCAGCCGCTGCCAGCGGAACTGCAGGTAGCCGCGGTCGTGGCCGGTGCGCTCGACCCAGTTGGCCAGCCCGGGGTCGCGCTCGCTGACGACGAGCCGGATCTTGCCGTCCGGGTCCACCCGGGACTGGTCGGCGTTCAGGCTGGTCTGGTGGTTGATGTAGTCCAGCGAGAGGTACCAGATGGTGCCGAGCTGGAAGCCCTGGTAGGGCGCGTCCGACTTCGGCACGGTCAGGCTGAGCACCTGGTCGTCGGTGAGGTCGTAGTGGCCGACCGAGGAGAACTGGGTGGAGAGCCCGCCCGGGGTGCGGCGCGGCTCGGTCATCGTGTTGACCGGCAGGTTCAGGTAGAACCACTCCGGGAAGGCGAGGAAGGTGCGCAGCCGGGAGGTCAGGTTCCTGGCCGCCACCTGGTACCGCTTGGCAAGCAGGTCGCGGGTGAGCGCGGGCGGTGCATCGCCGACGGTGTCCACCCGCTCGATCCGGATGGTGCCCGGCCGCTCGGACCAGTCGCCGTAGACCTCGCGCACCGCGAGCATGGACGAGTCCGCGGCGAGCTGCACGTAGCCGGGGCGGGCCGGGCCGGGGCCGAAGCGGATCTGGTAGCTGCCGTCCGGCGCGATCTCGAGTTCGCGGTCGTCGAAGGCGGTCTGGCTGTCCGGCACCTCGGCGGGGGTGTAGTTGCCGTTCAGCACCTGGAAGCTCAGGTCGCGGGTGGTGCCGCGGATGCCGGTGACCAGGTACTCCGCGTTCGGGCGGAGGAAGGCGTGGAAGTAGAGGGTGTCCGGGTTGTCCAGCCCCATCTTGGTGTAGGGGCCGGTGGACCTGGCGAAGAACGGGAAGTCGCGGTCGTAGGCCCAGGCCAGCTGGAGCGCGGCGCGAATGCTGCCGCCCAGATAGTCGAACCCCTCCACGAGGTCCTGTTCGGTCTTCACCTGCGCGGCCGAGGTGATGATCTCCTCCGCCTCGGCGATCGCCTCCGCGAACGGCTTGCTGAGCACGTGGCCTCCAGGTCGTGTTCCATATATGTACCGGCGTGGTACATTTCATCCGTTCAGAGATTAGAACTTGTTCTAGGAGTGGTCAATGGTCGCGATCGGAGACGGCACCGTCGCCCGGCGCTCCGCCCCCACCGTCCGGGTGCTCCAGGTGCTCGATTTCCTGGTGGCGAACGGCGGCTCGCGCTACGGCCTCTCCGAGATCGCCCGCGAACTCGGGCTCGCCAAACCCACCTGCCTCGGCATTCTCACCGAGCTCACCGCCGCCGGGTACCTGATCCGGGATCCGCGCACCCGCGGCTACGGCCTCGGCCCCGCGCTGATCGGGGCCGGGCGGGCGGCCCAGGAGAACTTCGCGGTCTCCGCGCTGGCCCGCGCCGAGCTGGAGCCGCTGAGCGTGCGCTACCGCACCACCTGCACGGCATCGGCCGTGGTCGGCGACAAGATCGTGGTGCTGGACGCCACCGGGCCGGGCCGGGTGCAGGTGGGCGCCACCTACCCCTTCGCGCCGCCGGTCGGGCTCATGTACGTGCTCTGGGACACCGACGCCGCCTTCGACGCCTGGCTGCGCACGCCCGCGACGGTGCCGCTGGAGCAGGACGAGCGGCGGCTGCGCACGGTCGTCGCGGAGTGCCGCGAACGCGGCTACCTGATCGAGAGCACCTCGGCCGCGGGCAGGCGGCTGTACTCGCTACTGGCAGGCGCCGCGGGCAGGGATATGCCCGCCGAGCTGCGCGAACTCGTCGCCGAGCTGGTGACGAGCCTGGGCGAGCGGGTGTACCTGGGCAGCGATCTGCGGCCGCGCAAGGAGCACCCGGTCAGCCTGCTCGCCGCCCCCACCCACGACGAGCGCGGCAGGCAGAGCATGGTGCTCACGATGTACGTCGGCAAAGCGGTCACCGGGGCCGAGATCGAGCGCCGCGGCACCGCGCTCGCGGCCGCCGCCGACGCCGTCACCGCAGCGGCGGGCGGACGGCCGCCGCCGCGCTGAAGCGTTGACGGTTCGACCGAAACGTGTTCTAGTTTTTTCTCGTGAGCCCGAACCAGAAGTCCGTCACCGGCTGGGAGCTGTCGCATCTCGACGCGCTCGAAGCCGAATCGGTGCACATCTTCCGCGAGGTGGCCGCCACCTTCGAACGCCCCGTGCTGCTCTTCTCCGGCGGCAAGGACTCGGTGGTCATGCTGCACCTGGCCGCCAAGGCGTTCTGGCCCGCGCCGCTGCCCTTCCCGGTGTTGCACGTCGACACCGGCCACAACTTCGACGAGGTGATCGCCTACCGCGACGAGACCGTCGCGCGGCTCGGCCTGCGGCTGCTGGTCGGCAGCGTGCAGGACGACATCGACGCGGGCACGGTCACCGAGGAGACCGGCCCGCGCGCCAGCCGCAACCGGCTGCAGACGCACACCCTGCTGCGCTCGATCCGGGAGGGCGGCTTCGACGCCGCCTTCGGCGGCGCCAGGCGCGACGAGGAGAAGGCGCGCGCCAAGGAGCGGGTCTTCAGCTTCCGCGACGAGTACGGCCAGTGGGACCCGCGCAACCAGCGCCCCGAGCTCTGGAACCTCTACAACGGCAGGCACCGGCGCGGCGAGCACATCCGGGTCTTCCCGCTCTCCAACTGGACCGAGCTGGACATCTGGAACTACATCGCCGCGGAGGAGATCGCGCTGCCGCCGCTCTACTACGCGCACCGCAGGGAGGTGGTGCAGCGCGACGGCATGCTGCTGGCGCACACCAGGTTCCTGCAGCTGCTCGACGGCGAGCAGCCCTACGCGGCCACCGTCCGGTTCCGCACCGTCGGCGACGCCACCTGCACCGGCTGCGTGGAGTCGACCGCGGCGAACCCGGACGACGTGGTGCTCGAGGTGGCCGCCACCCGGGTCACCGAACGCGGCGCCACCCGCGCCGACGACCGCATCTCCGAGGCGGGGATGGAAGATCGCAAACGCGAGGGGTACTTCTGATGACCACCCTGCTCCGGCTGGCCACCGCGGGCAGCGTCGACGACGGCAAGTCGACGCTGATCGGGCGCCTGCTCTTCGATTCCAAGGCGATCTTCGCCGACCAGCTCGCCGCGGTCGAGCGCACCAGCAAGGAGCGCGGCGCGGGCCAGACCGACCTCTCGCTGCTCACCGACGGCCTGCGCGCCGAGCGCGAGCAGGGCATCACCATCGATGTCGCGCACCGCTACTTCACCACGCCGCGGCGGAAGTTCGTCATCGCCGACACCCCGGGGCACATCCAGTACACCCGCAACATGGTCACCGGCGCCTCCACCGCCGACGTCGCGCTGATCCTGGTGGACGCGCGCAAGGGCGTGGTGGAGCAGACCCGCAGGCACGCCTTCCTCGCCGGGCTGCTCGGCGTGGCGCACCTGGTGCTCTGCGTGAACAAGATGGACCTGGTGGACTGGAGCCGGGAGCGCTTCGAGGAGATCAGGGACGACTTCACCCGGTTCGCCGCCCGGCTCGAGGTGAGCGACCTGACCTTCGTGCCGATGTCGGCGCTGACCGGCGACAACATCGTGCACCGCGGCGCGAGCATGCCCTGGTACGAGGGCACTCCCCTGCTGCACCAGCTGGAGCAGGTGCACATCGCCTCGGACCGCAACCTGATCGACGCCAGGCTGCCGGTGCAGTACGTGACCCGCACGCACAACCCGGATTTCCGCGGGTACGCGGGCACCGTGGCCGGTGGCGTGTTCAAGCCGGGTGACGAGGTCACCGTGCTGCCGTCGGGGTTCAGCACGACGGTGGCGGCGCTGTGGGGCCCGGGCGGCGCGCCGCTGGCCGAGGCGTTCCCGCCGCAGGCGGTGACGGTGCAGCTCACCGACGAGCTCGACGTCGCCCGCGGCGACCTGCTCTGCCGTCCGGCGAACCGGCCGCAGTCGGCCCGCGACCTGGACGCCATGGTCTGCTGGTTCGCCGAGGAGAGCGCGCTCACCCCCGGCGCCACCTACACGCTGCGGCACACCACCCGCGCCGAGCCGGTGCAGGTGCAGCGGCTGGACTACCGGCTCGACGTCAACACCCTGCACCGCGACGAGACCGCGAACGCACTCGGCCTCAACGAGATCGGGCGGGTGCAGCTGCGCGCGCGGCGGCCGGTGCTCTTCGACCCGTACCGGCGCAACCGGAACACCGGCAGCTTCGTGCTGGTCGACGACGTCACCAACAACACCGTGGCCGCGGGCATGATCACCGGGCCGACGCCGACCACCTCCGGGGTGGTGTGGCACCGCAGCGCGGTCGAGCGCACCGAGCGCGCGACCCGCGGCGGCACGGTCTGGCTCACCGGGCTCTCCGCCTCCGGCAAGTCGACGGTCGCGGTGGAGCTGGAGCGCAGGCTGGTCGCCTCCGGCAGGCCCGCCTTCCTGCTGGACGGCGACAACCTGCGGCACGGGCTCAACGCCGACCTCGGCTTCGCCCCCGAGGACCGCACCGAGAACATCCGCCGGGTGGCCGAGGTGGCCAAGCTCTTCGCCGAGGCCGGGGTGCTCGCGGTGGTCTCGCTGATCAGCCCGTACCGGGAGGATCGGGAGCGGGCCAGGCAGGCGCACCTGGACGCCGGGCTGCCGTTCCTGGAGATCTTCGTCGACACGCCGCTCGCGGTGTGCGAGGCTCGCGACCCGAAGGGGCTCTACGCAAAGGCGCGCGCGGGCGAGGTGCGCGGCTTCACCGGGATCGACGCGCCGTACGAGGCGCCGGAGCAGCCGGACCTGGTGCTGCGGCCCGACGACGGCGACCCGGCCGAGCAGGCGGCGCGGATCGCGGAGCTGCTGGGGTTCTGATCCGGCGGGGTGCGCATATTTGATACTCTGCGCGGTACGTGTCTCGAAAGGACGGGCGTATGCGCACCCTGCTGCTCAACCCGCGCGATCTGGAGTTCCTGCTCTACCGGTGGCTCGACGTCGAGGCGCTGACGAAACACCCGCGCTTCGCCGAGCACTCGCGGGAGACCTTCGACGCGGTGCTCGCGCTCAGCGCCGAGCTCGCCGAGACGCACTTCGCGCCGCACAACAAGAAGGCCGACGCCAACGAGCCGCGGTTCGTGGACGGCAAGGTCGAGCTGATCCCGGAGGTGGCGATCGCGCTGCGGGCCTTCGCCGCGGCCGGGCTGCCCGGCGCCACCGTCGCCGCCGAGCTCGGCGGCATCCAGCTGCCCGCCGTCGTGGCCCAGGCCTCCTTCGCCTGGTTCCACGCCGCCAACACCGGCACCGCCGCCTACCCCTTCCTCACCATCGCCAACGCGAATCTGCTGATCGCGCACGGCGAGCAGTACGTGGAGCGGTTCGTCCGGCCGATGCTGGAGGGGCGCTTCTTCGGGACCATGTGCCTCTCCGAGCCGCAGGCCGGGTCGTCGCTGGCCGACATCACCACGCGCGCCGAGCCACAGGGCGACGGTAGCTACCGGCTCTTCGGCACCAAGATGTGGATCTCCGGCGGGGACCACGAGCTCGGCGAGAACATCGTGCACCTGGTGCTGGCCCGGATTCCGGGCGGACCGGCCGGTACCAGGGGGATCTCGCTGTTCGTTGTGCCGCGCTTCCTGGTGGGCGAGGACGGGGCGCTGGGCGAGCGCAACGACGTCACGCTGGCCGGGCTGAACCACAAGATGGGGTTCCGCGGCACCGTCAACACGCTGCTCAATTTCGGCGAGGGCACGCACACCCCGGGCGGCGCGCCCGGCGCGATCGGGTACCTGGTCGGCACCGAGCACCGCGGGCTGAGCCTGATGTTCCACATGATGAACGAGGCGCGGATCGGGGTCGGGCTGGTGGCGACCGCGCTCGGTTACACCGGGTACCTCAAGTCGCTGGAGTACGCGCGCGGCAGGCCGCAGGGGCGGGCCAAGATCGGGGCCGACCCGGCGAGCCCGCAGCGGCCCATCGTGGAGCACGCCGACGTGCGGCGCATGCTGCTGGCGCAGAAGAGCTATGCCGAGGGGGCGCTGGCGCTGGTGCTGTACTGCGCGCGGCTGGTGGACGAGCAGCGGATCGCGGAGACCGAGGAGGAGCGGCTGCGCACCGGGCTGCTGCTCGACATCCTCACGCCGATCGCGAAGAGCTGGCCCTCGCAGTGGTGCCTGACCGCCAACGACCTGGCCATCCAGGTGCTCGGGGGCTACGGGTACACCCGGGAGTACGACGTCGAGCAGCACTACCGGGACAACCGGCTGAACCCGATCCACGAGGGGACGCACGGGATCCAGGGGCTGGACCTGCTCGGGCGGAAGGTGACGCAGCAGGGCGGCGCGAGCCTGCTCGCGCTGGACGCGCGGATTCGGGCCACGCTGGACGCCGCCGCCGCGGCGGGTGGTGAGGCGGCCGCGCTCGGGGCCGGGCTCGGGGCGGTCTGGCAGCGGGTGGTCGAGGTGACCGCCGGACTCTTCGCGAGCGGGGACATCGAGGCGGCGCTGGCCAACAGCAGTGTGTACCTGGAGGTGTTCGGGCACACGGTGGTGGCGTGGATCTGGTTGGAGCAGTATCTCGCCGCGGCGGGTGGCGAGGACGCGTTCCACGAGGGGAAGCGGCAGGCGGCGCGGTACTTCCATCGGTACGAGCTGCCCAAGACGAGTGCGGGACTCGACCTGCTGGCGAGTCTGGACCGGACCACGCTGGACATGCGCGAGGAGTGGTTCTGACTCCCCGGCCACCGGGCGGGAGCGCGCCGTGACCGGGGCGGCGCAGCGGCCGCGGCGGCCGGGGCGGCCCGCGGCGGCCACGCCGGCGGAGGTGGTGGCCGCCGCGCGGGCCGCGTTCCTGGCGGGCGACCGGATCGATGTGCAGTCCATCGCCGCCGGGCTCGGGTTGAGCCGGGCCTCGGTGTACCGCTGGTTCGGGTCGCGCGAGGGGCTGCTCGGGGCGGTGCTCGCCGGGGAGTACGAGGCGCTGGTCGCGCGGGCCGACAGCCGCAGGCGCAGTGCGGGCGGGGCCCGCGTGCTCGAGGTGCTGGCCAGGGTGAACCGCTGGATGAGCGACAACGAACCGTTCCGGCACTACTTCGAGCACGAGCAGCGGGCGGGGTTGCGCACCCTGACCGCGGGTGACGGGCCGGTGCAGCCGCGGGCGGTGCGCGCCGTCGAGGAGCTGGTGCGGCGCGCGGTCCGGGACGACGGGTACGCGCCACCCATGGCTCCGGACCTGCTCGCCTACGCCATGGTGCGGCTCGGCGAGGCGTTCCTCTACAACGACAGTGCCGTCGGCATCACCGGCGATGTGGAGCGGTTGCGGACCGTCCAGGCGGCGCTGCTCGGCCTGCCCGCCGACAGCTGATCCGCCGGGCAGCGGAACCGGGACTGTTCCGATCACTGTGATCGCAAGTCCCCGCCCGGCGGGCCGGGTGGCGCAATGCCGGGTGCAACCCAGGTCGCGCCTGCCGCTACCCGGCGCATTCCGGGCGCGTGAACGCGGTTCGCACCCGCTGGGGCGGACCGGCCGACCCGGGCCCGTTATCGTCGGTTCATGCAGGTCAGAGGTGTGAATCCGATTCCGGAGCCGGGCGAGGCGCACGGCCCGGCGCCGGTGCGGCGGCTGCGGGCGGATCAGGCGCGCCGGGTGGCGGATGTGCTGCGGCACCAGATCCACACCGGCGCGTTCCCGGACGGGCTGCCGTCCGAGCCCAGCCTGGCCGAGGAGTTCGAGACCTCCCGCAACACCGTGCGCGAGGCGCTGGCGCTGCTGCGCGACGAGGGGCTGATCGACCGCGCGCCCCGGGTCGGCACCCGGGTGGCGAACCGCAAGTACGACCACGGGCTCGACACCCTGCTCGGCCTGCAGGAGACGCTCAAGGGGCACGGCACCGTGCGCAACGAGGTGCGCGCCGCGACCACGATCACCGCCCCGCCCGCGGTCGCCCGCAGGCTGCGCCTCGAGCCGGGCGAGCGGGTGGTCTACCTGGAGCGGCTGCGCTACCTCGGGACCGCACCGCTCAGCCTCGACCTGACCTACCTGGCCCCCGACATCGGCGCCGCCGTCCTCGACCTGGACCTGGCGGGCACCGACATCTTCGTGCTGATCGAGCAGGTCAGCGGCCAGTCGCTCGGCTCGGCGGACCTGGCGCTGGAGGCGGTCTCCGCCGACCCGCACACCGCCGCGACCCTGGAGACCGCCGACGGCGCCGCGCTGCTCATGCTCGAGCGGCTGACCAGGCTGGAGGACGGCAGGCCGGTCGATCTCGAGTACATCCGGATGCGCGGCGACCGGATCACCATGCGGGGCAGCCTGTCCCGCACCGCACCCGAGTGGAAGGTCCTGTAGATGGCCCTCGCGAACAACCGCGCCGACGTGCCGGTGACGATCGACGAATCGCTCTGTATCGAGGGCTGCACGCTCTGCGTCGAGATCTGCCCGCTCGACTCGCTCGCCATCGACACCAGCACCGGCAAGGCGTTCATGCACGTGGACGAGTGCTGGTACTGCGGCCCGTGCGCCGCCCGCTGCCCCACCGGTGCCGTCACCGTCAACATGCCGTATCTCCTGAGGTGAAGAACTCCATGAAACGCCTGATCGCGGTGGCCGCCGTCGCCGCCCTTGCCCTGACCGGCTGCTCGCTGGAGCAGTCCGCCTCCGGCGGCGGCGACACCGTGCGCGTCGTCGTCGGCTACCAGTCCAAGACCATCAACACCGTCACCGCGGGCACCCTGCTGCGCGCGCAGGGCTACCTGGAGCAGCGGCTGAAGGCGATCACCGACGCGGGCGGCGCGGCGTACGAGGTGGAGTGGCAGGACTACGACACCGGCGCCCCGATCACCGCGCAGATGGTGGCGGAGAAGATCGACATCGGCTCGATGGGCGACTACCCGCTGCTGATCAACGGCTCCCGCACGCAGGCCAACGAGCGCTCGCGCACCGACTTCGTCTCGGTCACCGGGTACAACCCCAGGGGCGCGCTGAACATGGTGGTGGTGCCGCCGGATTCGCGCGCCGCCACGCTCGCCGACCTGCGCGGGCAGAAGATCTCGGCCAGCGTCGGCTCGGCCGGGCACGGCACCCTGGTGCAGGCGCTCACCCGCGCCGGGATCGACCCGGGGACCGGGGTCGAGGTGCTGAACCAGCAGCCGCAGGTGGGGGCATCGGCGCTGGAGTCCGGCCAGGTGGCGGCGCTCTCGCAGTTCGTGGCCTGGCCCGGGCTGCTGGTCTTCCAGGACAAGGCCAAGCTGCTCTACGACGGCGCCGAGCTGAACGTGCCCACCTTCCACGGCGTCGTCGCCAGGCAGGACTACACGAAGCAGCACCCCGAGGTGCTCGACGCGTTCCTGCAGGCGCAGCTGGACGCCACCGAGTTCCTGCACGGCGAGCCGCTGGAGGCGGCGAAGCTCGTCGCGGACGGGTCGGGGCTGCCGCAGGAGGTGGTCTACCTCTACAACGGCCCCGGCGGCACCTCCTTCGACACCACGCTCAAGCCGAGCCTGATCGCGGCCTTCAAGGACGACGTGCGGTACCTGAAGTCCATCGGTGACTTCGCCGAGCTCGACATCGACGGCTTCGTCGACGACGCCGCGCTGCGCAGGGCCTTCGCCGAGCGCGGTGGCGTCGGGTACGACGCCGCGCTGGCCGACACGGCCAACGCGACCGTCGGCTCCGGCAACGAGGTCTGGGTCGCCGGGCAGCAGCAGACCAGGCCAGCGGCCGACCCGACCGAGCTGCTCCGGATCGTCAAACAGGCGCGGGCGCAGGGCGATACCGTGCGCACCGCCTACGTGCTCGACGCCGAACTCGGCACCCGCTGGTTCGCGAACGAATCGATCTGGCTGCGCGACGGGGATCGCTTCCTGCCCTTCACCACCGAGGCGGCCGCGCAGCGCTACCGGGGTGCGCACCCCGGTGCGGTTCCGGTGAGCTACGACCAGGCGGTCCAGGAGGTGCGGACGTGACGCGCACCGACGCGGCCACCGCTGCGGCGACCGCGGCCGGAACCGCGCAGCCGGATGCCGTGCCGCGCACGGACGCACCGAATTCCGCGGCGGCCCCGACGCCGGGATCGGTCGCGGCGGCCCCGACACCCGGATCGGTCGCGCCGGACCCGGCGCCCGCGCTGGTCGAGGCGGGCCCGGCTGCGGCCGCGCTCACCCCGGCACCGGCGAAGGGCACCGGCTCCCCCTGGCCCGGCCGGCTGACCAAACTGGTCTCGGTCATTGCCGCGATCGGCGTCTGGCAACTGCTGACGGCGAACGACGTCCGGTTCTGGCTCCGCTTCGACACCCTGCCGACGGTCACCGAGATCCTCACCGCCTTCGGCCGCCAACTCGGCACCGACACCTACTTCCTCGACCTGGCGCAGTCGCTGCTCCGCATCCTCAGCGGCTTCGGCCTCGCCACCGTCGCCGGCGTGCTCACCGGGATCGCGCTGGGCCGCTCGCGGGTGTTCGCGAACGTCTTCGGCCCGCTCACCGAGCTGGCCCGCCCGGTCCCGGCGATCGCGGTGGTGCCGATCGCCATCCTGCTCTTCCCGGACGACGAGGCAGGCATCGTCTTCATCACCTTCCTCGCCGCCTACTTCCCGATCATGGTCAGCACCAGGCACGCGGTGCGCGCGCTGCCGACGCTGTGGGAGGACTCGGTGCGCACGCTCGGCGGCAGCCGCTGGGACGTGCTGCTGCGGGTGGTCTTCCCCGGATCGCTGCCCGGCGTGTTCGGCGGGCTCTCGGTCGGGATCGGGGTGGCGTGGATCTGCGTCATCTCGGCGGAGATGATCTCCGGGCGGCTCGGCGTCGGCTACCGCACCTGGCAGGCGTACACCATCGTCGACTACCCCGGCGTCTTCGTCGGCATCATCACCATCGGCGTGCTCGGCTTCGGCACGTCGGCAGCCGTGGAGCTGCTCGGCAGGCGGGTCACCCGCTGGCTGCCGCGCGGAGCGGAGAACGCGCGATGACCACCGCGAACCGCACCGGCATCGGGCTCGGCCTCGCCGACGTGCACCTCTCCTACGGCGGCGACCCGGTGATCGCCGGGCTCACCCTCGACGTGCGTCCGGGCGAGATCCTTGTACTCACCGGCCCTTCCGGCTGCGGCAAGTCGACGGTGCTGCGCGCGCTGGCCGGGCTGCTCGCGCCGGATTCCGGGCGCGTGCTCGCCGACGGCGAGCCGGTGCGCACCACCTCGCGGGACCGCGCCGTGGTGTTCCAGGACAACGCGCTGCTGCCCTGGCGCACCGTGCGCGCCAATATCGAGCTGGCGCTGAAGCTGCGCGGCGAGCCCAGGCAGGGGCGGCGGGCGGCGGCCGAGCGGTGGATCGACGAGGTCGGGCTGACCGGGTTCGGCGACTTCCTGCCCAAGAGCCTCTCCGGCGGTATGCGGCAGCGGGTGCAGCTGGCCCGCGGGCTGGCCGGGGCGCCGCGCGCGGTCATGATGGACGAGCCGTTCGGCGCGCTGGACACCCAGACCCGCGCCACCGTGCAGCGGCTGCTGATCGACACCTGGAACACGCACCCGGCCACCGTCGTCTTCGTCACCCACGACGTGGACGAGGCGCTGCTGATCGGCGACCGGGTCGCCGTGCTCGGCCGGGCCGGGCAGCCGCTCCGCGCCCTCGTCGACATCCCCGAGCCGCGTACCGGTGCCGATCGCTCCGCCGCGCGCGCCGAGATCCTGGCGGCGCTCTCGTGACGGGCTGCTGTCCGCCCGGTCCCGAATCCGGCGGCTCGGCGACCGGCCCCGCGCCGCGCGCCGCGAACCACGACTCCGCTCCCCCGGCACCGGGACGAGCACTGCCCCGGTCCGCGACGTCCGGCGGCCGGGCCCGGCTCCGGTGCACGGCCCTTCCGCCGGCTCCGGCACGAGCACGGCCAACGGTCGCCGCGTCCGGCGGCCGCGCCCGGCTCCGGTGCACGGCCCTTCCGCACCCCCCGACCGTTGGAGGCCGCTCATGACCGCGCCCGCGCCGACCCCGGCGATCCCCGACCTCGCGGACGCGATCCGCCTCGACTGCGACGTCCTCGTCATCGGCGGCGGCACCGCGGGCACCATGGCCGCGCTCACCGCCGCCGAGCGCGGCGCGAACGTGCTGCTGCTGGAGAAGGCGCACGTGCGGCACTCCGGCGCGCTCGCCATGGGCATGGACGGCGTGAACAACGCCGTCGTGCCGGGCAAGGCCGAGCCGGAGGACTACGTCGCCGAGATCACCCGCGCCAACGACGGCATCGTCGACCAGCGCACCGTCTACCAGACGGCGACCCGCGGCTTCGCGATGGTGCAGCGGCTGGAGCGGTACGGCGTGAAGTTCGAGAAGGACGCCTACGGCGAGTACGCGGTGCGCCGCGTGCACCGCTCCGGCTCCTACGTGCTGCCCATGCCGGAGGGCAAGGACGTCAAGAAGGCGCTGTACCGGGTGCTGCGCCAGCGCAGCATGCGCGAGCGCATCCGGATCGAGAACCGGCTCATGCCGGTCCGGGTGCTCACCGCGAACGGCCGCGCGGTCGGCGCCGCCGCCCTGAACACGCGCACCGGCGAGTTCGTCACGGTCGGCGCGAAGGCGGTGATCCTGGCGACCGGCCCGTGCGGCCGGCTGGGGTTGCCCGCCTCCGGCTACCTGTACGGCACATACGAGAACCCGACCAACGCGGGCGACGGCTACTCCATGGCCTACCACGCGGGCGCGGAGCTCTCCGGGATCGAATGCTTCCAGATCAACCCGCTGATCAAGGATTACAACGGCCCGGCCTGCGCCTACGTCGCCAACCCGTTCGGCGGGTACCAGGTGAACGCGCACGGCGAGCGCTTCGTCGACTCCGACTACTGGTCGGGCGCGATGATGGCCGAGGTCAAGCGGGAGATCGAGTCCGCGCGCGGCCCCATCTACCTGAAGGTGTCGCATCTGCCGGAGGAGACGCTCTCCACCCTGGAGGGCATCCTGCACACCACCGAGCGGCCCACCCGCGGCACCTTCCACGCCAATCGCGGCCACGACTACCGCACGCACGACATCGAGATGCACATCTCCGAGATCGGGCTGTGCGGCGGGCATTCGGCCTCCGGCGTCTGGGTGGACGACCACGCCCGCACCACCGTCCCCGGGCTGTACGCCGCGGGCGACCTGGCTTGCGTGCCGCACAACTACATGATCGGCGCCTTCGTCTACGGCGATCTGGCAGGCGAGCACGCGGCATCCACGCTGGCCGAGCAGGCCGCGCCCGCCGAGCTGCCCGCCGACCAGCTGGCGGCGGCGCACGAGCTGATCTACCGCCCGCTGCGCAACCCGGAGGGGCCGCCGCAGCCGCAGGTCGAGTACAAGCTGCGCCGCTTCGTCAACGACTACGTGGCGCCGCCGAAGACCGCGGCCAAGCTCTCGCTCGCGGTGGAGACCTTCGAGCGGATGCGCGCCGAGGTCGAGGGGATCGGGGCGCGCACCGCGCACGAACTCATGCGCGCCGCGGAGGTGTCGTTCATCCGGGACTGCGCGGAGATGGCGGCGCGCAGCTCGCTGACCCGCACCGAATCGCGCTGGGGGCTCTACCACGACCGGGCCGACCTGCCCGAGCGCGACGACGTCGACTGGCGCTACCACCTGAACCTGCGCAAGAACGGCGCGGGCGAGATGGAGTTCGTCAAGCGCGCGGTGGCGCCGTACCTGGTCCCGGTGCCCGAGTTCGACGACGTGCCCGGCGCGGTGCCCGCCGAGGTGCCGGTGCGTGCCACGGAGCCGGTCGCGGTCCGCGGCGGCGCGCAGGCCGCGCCGGAGCGAATCGAGCCGGTGCTGCGCGAGGAGGCGCCGTCGCCGCGGATCGTCACGCTGCTCGCGCTGGACGCGCCCGATGTGGCGGAGCTGGAGCCGTACCTGCGCGATCCCGACCCGGTGGTGCGGGTCGCCGCGCTCTCGGTGCTCACCGAACACACGCCGGACGGCTTCGCCGGTGCGCTGATCCCGGCGCTGGACGACCCGGCGGTCACCGTGCGCCGAGCCGCGGCGGACAGCCTGCGCGAGCTGGTGGAGGTGCTGCCCGAGCACGCCGGGCTGCGTGAGCGGATCGGCTCCCCGGACGCCGGGGTGCGCGCCACCGTGGTCGACCTGGTGCGCGCGCTGCGCGGTGGCTCGGCCGACTGGTTCGCCGGTGCGGCGCGCGACCCCGACCACCGGGTGCGGCTGGAGGCGGTGCGCGGGCTGGTCTCGCTGGACGAGGCTGCCGGCGTCGCCGCGCTGGCGGGCGACCCCAACCGCGAGGTGCGCGTGGTCGTCGCGCACGGGTTGGCGGAGATCGGCTCGGTCGCCGTCGAGGCAGGCGCGCGCCGGGTCATTCGCACCCTCGCCGCCGACCCGGACCCCCTCGTCCGCGCCGCCGCCCTCGCCGCCTTCGGCCCCCTCGGCGCCGAGGGGCCGTTCGAAGCCGTCGCCTCGTCCGCACCGGCGCCGCGCAAGCGGGCGCCCGCGCCGGGGGATGACGTCGCCCTGCTGATCGGGGCACTCTCCGATACCGCGTGGCAGGTCAGGGTCGGTGCGGCCAAGGGGCTGGCGGGGGCCGATCCGGACGCCGCGATCCCGGCGCTGAGCACCGCGCTCGGCGATCCGCACCTGGATGTGCGCAAGGCGGCGGTACTGTCGGTGAGCGCTCGTGCCGAGCGGGACGACGCGCAGGACGCGCTGGCCCGCGCGGTGCACGACAGCGATGCCGACGTCAGGGCGTACGCGCGCCGCGCGGCGCGGTTGCTGCCCCGCTGAAGGGTCGCTAGTTTGACGGCGTGACCGTAGCCGACCTCCGAGCGGCCCGCGGTTGCCGGGCGCGGTCGGCCCGGCGGTGGGTCGGCTCGGGCCGGTGGACGGGAGACGCGGCGTGACGGTGGCGATCTGGCTCGATCTCGTCGTGCTCGTCGCCGCCGTGCTCGCCGCGCTGGCCGGCTGGCGGCGCGGCGCGATCGTCGGGCTGCTCGGCTTCGCCGGGGTCGTCCTCGGTGCCGTGCTCGGCGCGCTGCTCGCGGGCGGGGTGCTGCACCGGGTGCAGCCGGGCTGGCCCCGGCTCACCGTGGTGATCGCGGTGGTCGCGATCTTCCTGGTCACCGGCGAGCTGATCGGCCACCGGATCGGCCGCTCGGCGCGGGATGCCGTGCGCGGCAGCGGAACCAGGAGGGCCGATGCGGTCGGCGGCGCGGTCACGCACGCCGCCGCGGTACCGGTGCTGGTCTGGCTGGTGGCGGGCACCCTGGCCGGCTCCGCGCAGGCGCAGGCGGTGCAGGGCTCGGTGGTGCTCCGCACCGTGGCCGACCTGGCCCCCGGTTGGGCCGCCGACCTGCCGGAGCGGATCGCCGAGCCGCTGCGCGACGCCGGGCTGCCCGCCGCATCGGCCTGGCCGCGCGAGGAGACCGGGCGCTCCCGCGAGCAGCCCGACCCCGCCGTCGCCGCGCTGCCGCTCACCGCCGCGCTGGAACCGAGCGTGCTCCGCATCCGGGACATCGCGGCGGACTGCGGATTGCGCCAGACCGGAACCGGTTTCGTGATCGCGGCCCAGCGGGTGCTGACCAACGCGCACGTGGTCGCCGGTGCCACGAACATCTCGGTGGACACCGCCGACGGCCCGCTCGACGCCCGGGTGGTGCAGTTCGAGCCCGCCATCGATATCGCGGTGCTCGCGGTGCCAGGGCTCACCGCGGTCCCGGTGCCGATCGCGCCGCTGCCCGCCGAGCCGGGTGCCGACGCCGTCGTGCTCGGCTACCCGCAGGGCGGCCCGTACACCGCGAGCGCGGCCCGGGTGCGCAGCCGGGTGCAGCGCCCGGTACGCGACATCTACCGCACCGCGGGCGTCGAGCGGAAGTTCTACGCGGTGGCGGGCGAGATCCGCGGCGGCAATTCCGGTGGGCCGCTGGTGGATACCGAGGGCCGGGTGCTCGGGGTGGTGTTCGGGGTCGACGAGGAGCGCGGCGAACTCGGCTACGCCTCCGGGCTGCCGGACGTCCTCGAGCAGCTCGGCGAGCGCTGGCGCGCGGGCACCCCCGTCGGCGCCGGAAACTGCGCGCCCTGACAGCGACGGCAGTCCCGCGCCCTGACAACGGCGCCGCGGCAGTCCCGCGCTCTGGCAACGGCGCGGCGGCAGTCCCCCCTGACAGCGACGCCGCCGTAGTCCCGCGCCGCGGCCGCGGCACAGCGAATGTCGGCGCCCCGACCGCGGCGCACCCGGAACCGCGTGCCGTGACCGCGGCTCAGCGCGAGGGCAGCGCGAGCCAGCCGCTCTCGAGCGCCGCGGCCAGCTCCCCGTAGCCGATCTCCTGCTCGGCCAGCGTGGTCCAGGCCGCGTGCATCTCGTCGCTACCGGGGTCGATGGTCATGAGCAGGTCGAAGGCGCGCTCGGAGGCCGCCGCCATCCGGTCGATCACGGCGCCGAGCGGGTCCGGGTGGCACCGCGCCTCCGCCCGCGGCGCGGGCAGGTTGCGCCGCGCCCAGCCGTCGATCCGGCGCACCAGATCGGCGCGGTCCCGGTCGAATTCGGCGGCGCGCGCGGGCAGCCGACGGCGGGCCCGGTGCAGCTCGGCGATAGCGTGCGCCTCCCGGCAGAGCGGCCCGGCGAGGTAGTGGCCGCGCAGCGCGGCCAGCAGCTCGTCCTTGGACGGGAGCACCGGGTCGGCAGGCGGCTCGGTCTCGGGCAGCGCGCGCCGAACTTGTTGCGCTGTCATCGGACCGACCTCCCGTCCACGGCGACACGAGTCACATCACATCGGATTCACGCGCCGCGCCGAACGGAAACCGTGGCGCGGATCGCGTTTCTCCCACTGTGACATGACGCGTGGTCAGCCGCGTGCGCCGGCCACCGCGGGCGGGCGTAGCCGCTCCGGGGCGAGCGCGGAGAGCTCGGCGGCGTGCTGGCGATCGGCGGTGATGGCGTCGAGGCGCTTGCCGAGCGCCTTCACCTCGTCGCGCAGCGCGATCACCCGGTCCAGCGGGTAATCGACCTCGGCCAGCACGGATTCCACCATGCGCCTGGCCTGACGCTGCAGCGCGCGGCCCGCCTCGGTGGCGCGCAGCTCGACGGCGCGGCGATCGTGCGCGCTGCGCACGCTCTCCACCAGGCCGTGCGCCTGCAGCCGCTGGATCAGCGGGGAGACGGTGCCGTAGTCGAGGTGCAGCTTCTCGCCGAGTTCGCGCATGGTCATGCCCGGCCGCTCCCAGAGCGCGAGCAGCGCCAGGTACTGCGGGTAGGTCACCCGCATCTCGTCCAGGAAGGGACGGTAGGCCGCGGTCATCGACCGGGAGGTGGAGTAGAGCGCGAAGCAGAGCTGAGCGGTGAGCGAGAGCGGGTCGGCGGCGGGTAGCGCGGCCCCGGCGGGGGCGCTCCGGTGCGGGCGGAATTCGGGTTCTCGGGCAAGATCGGGCAACGGTGCCTCGGACATAGCTGCACTGTACGCACCGGGCCGACCCGGGCGTGCCGGGTCGGCCGGGTATACCGCGCGGTCTGCGAATTTCGCCAGTAGCGAGCCATTCAGTTGTGCACAATGTTTGCCACGAGCCCCTCCGGCAATCACCGGACACGTGGTGAACGATGTCGAGAAGCGCTGGAACGACCCGGGCGCCGTGCGCGGCGCGGCTCGCTACCTCGCGGCCGTCCTCGTGGTCACCGCCGCGGTGTTCGGGGTCTGCGTGCTCTGGGCGAGCGGCCGCGCCGAGTGCTCCGGCGAGCGCATGCTCTGCGACACCGCGGCGCAGGGCGTCACGCTGCTCGCGCCCGCGGTGACCCTGCTGCTCGGCGGGATCGGCGCCTTCGTGCAGACCTTCCTGGTCTGGCGGCGCGGCGGTAGCTGGCCGATCTGGCAGGGCGCGGGCTGGTTCGCCCTCGTCCTGTTCCTGGCCTACCTGTCGATCGGCGGCGGCGCACTGGCCGGGTGATCGCACCGGCGGCCGCGGCACCCCCGGATTCATGGCCCGGCCAGCGGGTATATCGGGCGCACAGTGCAGGGGACGATCGAGGAAGGGACGCCACATGACCGAGACAGCCACCGAGAGCGCCGCGATCACCGACCGCCCGTCCCCGGAGCATCGCCGTCCGCCGGGGGTCGACGACGCGACGGTCGCCGCGGGCGGCATGCTCTCCGAGGCGCTGGAGACCATCGAGCGCGCCAGGGGTCACCTCTACGAGCTGCACCAGCTGATCGGCGGCGCCGACCTGCGGCTGGACGAGGCGGTGTCGAAGTTCAGGGCGGCCGGGCACCCGGAGATCGCCGAGCGCATCGAGCGCGAGCTGATCGGCCGGAATGTGCTGCCCGGGCGCTGGACCTTCCAGATCGTCGAGGAGTTCGACGACGGCTACTACGCGCAGTTCCGGGAGATCGAACAGGACGTCCGCGACGAGCTGTTCGACGGCAGGCGCCACCTATTCGAGGCGGAGATGAAGGAAGCGCGCCGCACGCACGGGCGCAAGAGCCATTCGGCGGCTCCCCGGGGGTAGCCCGGAATAGCGCGTCAGCCGCCGACGGGCCGCTCGGGCACCCGGACGGCGGCGCGGCGCGCCTCCAGCCAGAAGGTGGCGCCGACCGTCAGATACGAGGCGACCACCGCGATCACGGGAAGACCAAGGATCATCAGCAACACCGGGAACATCGACATGGCCTGTGCCCCTCTCCACCGCGTAGCGCTCGTCCCGTGGCCCGCTGCCCGGGCCGGGGGGCGCCACCTGCGCCTGCTCGGCTATTACCCTGAACTCATCGCCACACGCGATCCCTACCGCAACACCGCTGTGAATTGGGTCACCGGCCCTCGCTAATTCCCCGAGGCCGCCACCGGCGCGAATTCGGCGTTCCGCTCCGGTGCGAATTCGCTATCGATTGCCGAAAGGCCGGAGCGCCTTTGCCGGAACCACCCGCAAAGGCGTATGCGGCACCGCGGGGCGCGGAATGGGATGTAATGTCGTGCTGTCGAATCCGGCATCCGGAAAGGGGCAGCACAACAATATGGCCAAGAAGGTCATCGTCCAGACCATCGACGATCTCGACGGCGAGTCGGTCGCGGACGAAACGATCGAGTTCGCGCTCGACGGAATCGGTTACGAAATCGACCTGTCCAGCGCCAACGCGAAGAAGCTGCGCGACGAGCTGGAGGCGTGGGCCACGCACGCCCGCCGGGTGAGCGGCAGGCGGCGCCAGCCGAAGACCCCCGCCCCGCGCGCCAAGTCCGCGGACAACCGCGAGCAGACCGCGGCGATCCGCGAGTGGGCCCGCAACAACGGGTTCGAGGTCTCCGCCCGCGGCCGGATCCCGGCCGAGGTGCAGCAGGCCTACCGCGCCGCGAACAGCGACGCGGAGGACTGACCCGCCGCGCGGTCGGCGGGCCGTTTCCCGGCCCGCCCCCGCTCGCGCCGGGTTTCCGGCCCGTGCGGTGCCGCGCCGGGGCAGAATGGAGTTCGGCGCACCATCGAACCAACGACCTCAGGATCGCGGGATGGCCCAACGACGTAGCCTCTCGCAGCGACGAGCTGCCCTCGAAGCGGAGTGGACCCGCCGGGTCCCCCGCGTGCCCGGCCCGGATGCCATCCGGCCCCCCGGCGAACTCGCGCGGCCCGGCGCGCTCGACTCCGCGGTCGCGCAGTCCTGGGCGCGCTCGCTGCGCACGGTCGATCCAGCCAGGGACCACGCACCCGGCGACGCCGTCGACGTCAGGACCCGCTGGGCCGAGTCCCCGCTGCGCATCCCCGTGCTCGAGCTGGCCGATCAGCTGCGCGCGGTGGCCGACGGCTCCGGTTTCGTCGCCGCCGTCACCGACGAGAGCGGCACCATCCTCTGGTCCTACGGCGGGCCGGTCATGCGCCGCCGCGCCGAACAGGTGAACTTCGCCCCCGGCGGCCGCTGGGACGAGCCGCACATGGGCACCAACGCGCTCTCGCTGGCGCTGCGCACCGAGCGGCCGCACACCGTCTTCTCCGCCGAGCACCTGGTCGCCGCGCTACACGGCTGGGTCTGCTACTGCGCGCCGATCCACGGCCCGGACGGCAGGCAGCTCGGCGTGCTCGACCTCTCCACCGCATGGGACCGGGCGCACCCGCTCGCCATGTCCACCGCGATGGCGCTGGCCAGCGCGATCGAGGCGCGGGTTCGGGCGGGGGCGCCCGCCGCGCCGGGCGGGCGGCTGCGCTGCCTCGGCGGCGCCGAGCTGGTGCGCGCGGGCGGGCCGGTGCGGCTGCGGCCCCGGCACCTGGAGATCCTCACGCTGCTGGCGCTGGAGCCGGAGGGGTTCACGCACGAGCGGCTGCACTTCGCCGTCTACGGCGACCGGCCGGTCGGGACGAGCACGCTGAAATCGGAGATGTCGTACCTGCGCCGGGCCACCGACGGGGAGATCAGCAGCCGGGTCTACCGGCTGGCGCACCCGCCCGCCTGCGACGCCGTCGAGCTGCTCGCCGCGCTGGAGGCGGGCGACACCGGCGCCGCCGTCGAGCTCTACCGCGGGCCGCTGCTGCCGGGTTCGGACACCCCGGGGATCGTCACCTGGCGCGATCACCTCGAGGTGGCGATCCGCACCGCCGTGCTCTCCAGCCCGGACCCCGGCCACGCGCTGCGCTACGGCGAGTTCGCCCCGGACGACATCGCCGTGCACGAGCACGCGCTCGGCCTGCTCGCACCCGGCGACACCCGCCGCGCCATCGCCGCGGCGCGGCTGCACTCCGCCCTCCGCGACTGAACCGCGCCATCTCGGTGCGCGACCGCACCGCGCCGGTGCGACCTGCCCGGCCCGCGCGGGGCGCCGGGCACGGCGGCGCGCCCGCTTCCCGGCGTCAACGTTTCGCCAACCTCGGTGGCGCATAGTGACACGCGTCACGGCCGTGCGCCGTGGGTTCACTGTCGCCAACAGCGAGGAGTCGTTCGCCATGATCTACGCGAAGCCGGGAGCCGAGGGCAGCGTCGTCGAATACGCCCGCCGATACGACAACTTCATCGGCGGTGACTGGGTGGCCCCGGCGGAGGGCCGCTACTTCGAGAACCCCTCCCCGGTGGACGGCGCCACCTTCACCGAGGTCGCCCGCTCCACCGCCCCCGACGTCGACCGCGCGCTGGACGCCGCGCACCAGGCCGCCGACGGCTGGGGCCGCACCTCGACCACCGAGCGCGCCAATATCCTGAACCGCATCGCCGACCGGATCGAGGAGAACCTCACCGCGCTCGCCGTCGCGGAGACCTGGGAGAACGGCAAGCCGGTCCGCGAGACCCTGGCCGCCGACCTGCCGCTCGCCGTGGACCACTTCCGCTACTTCGCCGGTGCGCTGCGCGCCCAGGAGGGCGGCATCTCGGAGATCGACGGCGACACCATCGCCTACCACTTCCACGAGCCGCTCGGCGTGGTCGGCCAGATCATCCCGTGGAACTTCCCGATCCTGATGGCCACCTGGAAGCTGGCGCCCGCGCTGGCCGCGGGCAATGCCGTCGTGCTCAAGCCCGCCGAGCAGACCCCTGCCTCCATCCTCAAGGTGGTCGAGCTGATCGCCGACCTGCTCCCGCCCGGCGTGCTGAACGTGGTCAACGGCTTCGGCGTCGAGGCGGGCAAGCCGCTTGCCTCCAGCCCGCGGGTGGCCAAGATCGCCTTCACCGGCGAGACCACCACCGGCCGGCTGATCATGCAGTACGCCAGCGAGAACATCATCCCGGTCACCCTGGAGCTGGGCGGCAAGAGCCCGAACATCTTCCTGCCGGACGTGGCCGCCGCGGACGACGAGTTCTTCGACAAGGCGATCGAGGGCTTCGTCATGTTCGCGCTGAACCAGGGCGAGGTCTGCACCTGCCCCTCGCGCGCGCTGGTGCACTCCTCGATCTACGACGAGTTCATGGAGCGCGCGGTGGCCCGCACCGAGGCCATCGTGAGCGGCAACCCGCTCGACGACGCCACCATGATCGGCGCGCAGGCCAGCAACGACCAGTACGAGAAGATCCTCTCCTACATCGACATCGGGCGGCAGGAGGGCGCCGAGGTGCTCACCGGCGGCGGCACCCGCGCGGTCGACGGCCTTCCGGACGGGTACTACGTGGAGCCGACCATCTTCAAGGGCCGCAACGACATGCGGATCTTCCAGGAGGAGATCTTCGGCCCGGTCGTCTCGGTGACGACCTTCGACTCGGTGGACGAGGCGCTCAAGATCGCCAACGACACCCTGTACGGGCTCGGCGCCGGCGTCTGGTCGCGGGACATGAACACCGCCTACCGGCTGGGCCGGGAGATCAAGGCGGGGCGGGTGTGGACCAACTGCTACCACGCCTACCCGGCGCACGCGGCGTTCGGCGGCTACAAGAAGTCGGGCATCGGGCGGGAGAACCACCGCATGATGCTCGAGCACTACCAGCAGACCAAGAACCTGCTGGTCAGCTACTCCCCCAACAAGCAGGGGTTCTTCTGATGGCTGTGCCCCGGGTGGAGCTCACCGACCCGGCGACCGAGCTGCTGCGCACGCTGGAGGCGCAGCACGGGCCGGTGATGTTCCACCAGTCGGGCGGCTGCTGCGACGGCAGCGCTCCGATGTGCTATCCGCGCAACGAGTTCCGGGTCGGCGCGGCCGACGTGCTGCTCGGCCGGGTCGCAGGCGACACCCCGTTCTGGATGAGCGCGGACCAGTACGAGTACTGGAAGCACACGCACCTCACGGTCGACGTGGTGCCCGGCCGGGGCAGCGGGTTCTCGCTGGAGGCGCCGGAGGGCGTGCGCTTCCTGATCCGGTCCCGGCTGCTCACCGACGACGAGGTGCTTGCGCTGGCGGCGGAGCCGCCGCCCGCCTCCGGGGCCGAGTACGAGGGGTGAGTTCGCGGAGCGGGGCGGGCCCCGGGGGGGCCCGCCCGCGCCACCCGCCCGGGGGGGGGCCGACCCCGGCCGGGT
>NZ_JBHUXA010000028.1:0-90456 GCF_042669725.1 Nocardia sp. NPDC057227
GTGGTCGCCGCCCGGCCCGGCATCATCACCAGCGCCGACCTGCCGCTGCGCGGCTTCGCCGGCCGCTTCCGGATCTGATCAGCGCGCCGCGTAGCGCCGCCGGAGCTCGCGCTTGAGCAGCTTCCCGGTGGCGTTGCGCGGCAGCGGGCTCTGGTCGAAGAGCACCTCGGCGGGGACCTTGTACTCCGGCAGCGTGCGCCGGGCCAGCTCGCGCACCTGCTCTGCGTCGAGCTCCCGCCCCGGCGCCGGCGTGACCGCGACGACCACCCGCTCGCCGCGCCGCTCGTCCGGTACGCCGAAGGCGGCGACCTCGGTGAAGGCGTCCCCGGCCATGAGCGCGGCCTCGATCTCGGTGCAGGCGATGTTCTCCCCGGCGGAGATGACGATGTCCTTGCTCCGGTCGACCAGGTACACCAGGCCGTGCTCGTCCAGGTAGCCGAGGTCGCCGGTGCGCAGCCAGCCGTGCTGCGGCTCGGCGCCGACGTAGCCGGCCATCACCAGTCCGCCGCGCAGCTCGAGTTCGCCGATCGTGCCGGCGGGCACCTCGGCGCCGCCTGCGTCGGTGACGCGGACCCGCATGGTCGGGCTCATCGGCCCCGCGGTGTCGGGGAAGTCGCCGAGCAGTGCACCGCCCGCGGTGCAGACGCTGCCCGCGGTCTCGGTCATGCCCCAGCCCGCGCTGCGCTGGGCGGCGGGCAGGGTGGCGGTGATGCGGGCGGTGAGGTTGGGCGGGGTGGCTTGGCCGCCGGGGGTGAGGTTGATCAGCGAGCTCAGCTTCTCCTGCGCGTCCGGCAGCTTGAGCAGCTCGTCCACGGTCATCGGCGGGCCGGACATGAGGGTGATCCGGTGCTCGTGGATGAGCGCGGCCGCCGTCTCCGCGTCCCATCGGGTCATGGTGGCGACGTGGCCGCCGGTATTGAGCACCGAGAAGAGCCCGGCCAGGCCGGAGACGTGGAAGAGCGGGAAGATCAGCAGCGCCGAGACCGGTGGCATCAACCCGCGGATGTCCGCCAGCGCGATGCCGTAGCGGTGCGCGGCGATCCGCAGGTTGCATTCGGTGACGAAGCGCATGTTCAGCACCACATTGCCGATATTGCGGTGCGTGAGCCGCACGCCCTTGGCCCGGCCGGAGGTGCCCGAGGTGAACAGGATGAGGCACTCCGCGTCCGGCGGGACCGGGTGCGCGGGGCCGTCGGCGGCGTCGGCGGTCAGGGCGTCGAGTTCGTCGGTGCCGATGAGCGCGGTGTCCGGGGCGATGCCGTGCAGCAGGGTGCGCCGGGGCGGGTCGGCGACGATCACCGGGCTCGGCACGTCGGCGAGCGCCGCCGCCAGCTCGGCGGTGCTGCCGCGGCTGTTGTAGAGCACCGCGACGGCGCCGAGCCGGGCGACGGCGAACAGCGCGACCAGGTAGGCGGGCCGGTTGGCCATGGCGATGCCGACGCGGTCGCCCGCGCCGATCCCGTGCTGCCGGTGCAGTACTCCGGCCAGCCGCCGCGCTCGGTCGAATACCTCGGCGTAGCTGTGTGTTTCGGTGCCGACCGTCAGGGTGTTGGCGGCGAACCGGTGCTCGATATCGGCGAGGATCCCGGCGAGATCGCTCGCCCCGTGCCGATAGGTCGGCACCGGGTGCCCGCCGATCTCGACCTCGGTGGTCTCGAAGGGGGCGCCGGGAGCGGTGAGTTCGCGCTCGATCGCGCGGACGACGTCGATGATCGGGGTATCCGGCACGGCTCAGACCTCGACCACGACGGCGCCACCCTGGCCGCCGCCCGCGCACATGGCCGCGACGCCGATCCCGCCGCCGCGGCGGCGCAGCTCGTAGATCAGCGTGGTGATCATCCGGGCGCCGGAGGCCGCGATCGGGTGGCCGAGGCTGCATCCGCTGCCGGAGAAGTTGACCAGCTCCTCGTCCAGCCCGTGCTCGCGGACCGCGGCGATCGGGACCGAGGCGAAGGCCTCGTTGATCTCCCACAGCGCGACGTCCGCGGGTTTCAGCCCGGCCCGGTCGAGCACCTTGCCGATCACCGCGACCGCGCCGAGCCCGGTGTCGGCCGGTGGCACGGCGGCGTTCGCCCAGGCCCGAACCCGAGCCAGCACGGTCAGGTTCTCGGCCTCGGCGTAGTCGCGGGCGGTGAGCGCGACGGCCGCGGCGGCGTCGTTGATGCCGCTGCTGTTGCCCGCGGTGATCGAGAAGCCCTCGATCTCCGGGTGCAGCACCTTCAGCTGGGCGAGCCGCTCCACCGTGGTGTCCCGGCGCGGGTGCTCGTCCACCGCGAAATCGACCACCGAACCGTCCGGGCGCTCGACCTTCAGCGCCACGATCTCCTCGGCGAACCGGCCGTCGTCGATGGCCGCGACGGCCCGGTGGTGCGAGCGCGCGGCCCAGGCGTCCATCTCGGCCCGGGAGATTCCGACCTTGCGGGCGGTGTTCCAGCCGACCGTGATCGACATGTCGAGCGCGGGGGCGTCCGGGGTCTCCGGGTGCGACGGGGGCAGCCAGCCCTCGCGGAACTCCGCGGTGCCGGGGATCCGCACCCGCATGGCCGGGTTGAGCGACAGCGACTGCACGCCGCCCGCGACGATCACCCGCTCCATGCCGGTGCCGATGTGCGCGGCGCCGTTGGCGATGGCGGTCAGGCTGCCCGCGCAGTGCCGGTTCACCGACTGGCCCGGCGCGGCCGTCAGCCCGGCGGCGACCGCGGCGTAGCGGGCGAGATCGCCGCCGCCGTAGTGCGACTCGGCCAGGATGACGTCGTCCACCGCGGCCGGGTCGAGCCCGGCGCGGCGCAGCACCTCGGGCAGCACCGCCGCCGCGAGCGCCTCCGGCGGCGTCTCCGTCAGGGTGCCCTTGTAAGCACGTCCGATCGCGGTGCGCACCGCTCCGACCAGCACTGGTTCGGTCATTACTCTCATCTCCCGATCTCGGCGACCACCCCAAAATAGAACAAGTTCCGGAATTGTGTGGACAGTTGTCCATACTGATGTCCATCGATGCGGTTATCCTGCGCTGATGGTGACGACGGAGCGGTTGCGGCTGCGCGGGCTGGAGTTCGAAGTCGACGTGCGCGGCGGTGGCGGGGAGCACGGGGTGGTGCTGCTGCACGGGTTCCCGCAGAGCTCCGCCTCCTGGGACGTGATCGGTGACGCGCTCGCCGGGCACGGGGTGCGCAGCTGGGCTGTGAATCAGCGCGGCTACTCGCCGGGTGCGCGCCCGGACGGGGTCGACCCGTATCGGCTGCGCGAGCTGGTCGCCGACGTGGTCGCGCTCTGCGACGCCATCGGGCTGCCCGCCGTCCACCTGGTCGGGCACGACTGGGGCGCCGTCGTCGCCTGGGCGGTCGCCGCCCGGCATCCCGAGCGGGTGACCTCGGTGACCGCGCTCTCCGTGCCGCACCCCGCCGCCTTCGCCGCGGCGATCGCGGACGACCCGGTGCAGCGGGAGAAGTCGAGCTACCTGGAGTACCTGATCGCGCCCGGCTCCGAGGACCTGCTCGCCGCCGACGGGGCCGCCGCGCTGCGGCTCGGGTTCGGGACGGCGGTGCCGGAGGAAGTCGCCGACCGGCACATCGCGCGGTTGCTGCCACCGGATGCCATGAAATCCGCGCTGAACTGGTACCGCGCCATCGGCACCGACTGGGCGGCGGTGCCCCCGGTGACCGTCCCCGCGACCCTGATCTGGGGGACCGAGGACATCGCCGTCGCGCGGACCAGCGCCGACCTGTGCCCGGAGCACGTGCCCGGCGGGCTGGATCTGGTAGTCCTCGATGGCCGCGGCCACTGGCTCCCCGAGGAGGTGCCCGCCGAGGTCACCGCCGCGATCCTGAGACGCCTCGCCCATCCGCCGGGTGCCTGACGCGGCACGAGCGCTACCGCCGCCCGCTCCTGGATCGAACCGGCCCGCCGCGTGTTCGTGGCCCACCCGGCGGAGACGGGAGCGGAGCGCCCGCTGTAGCGTTCGACAGCGTGTCCGATCCCGCTCCGGCCGAATCGGCCCGCCGCCGCCTCTCCGGCAAGCGGGCCGAGACCGTGCAGCGGCTGGCGAGCGCCGCCGTCGTGACGCTGCGCACCGTGCGCTACCCGGACCTCACGCTGCCCATGGTCGCCGCCGAAGCCGGGGTGGCGCGGGCGACCGCCTACACCTACTTCTCCTCCCGCGAGCACCTCATCGCCGAGGTCTACTGGCGCAGGCTCACCGCGGGCAGTCCCGAGGGAGCGGACTCCCCGGACGTGCTGGTCCGGGTGGTCGGAGTGCTGCGCTACCTGGCCCTCGTCGCCGCCGACGAACCCGCCTTCGGGCACGCCGTCTCCGCCGCCCTGCACAGCTCCGACCCGGACGTGGAGCTGCTGCGCACCGAGATCGGCCGACACATCCACCGCCTGATCGCCGCCGCGGTCGGCGCCGACGGTGACGCGCAGATCGTCTTCCTGCTGGAGCTGCTCTACACCGGCGGCATCATGCGCGCCGGTATCGGCGGTGCCTCCTACCCGGAGGTCGCCGACCAGCTGGAAGCGGCGGTGCCCCGGCTCTTCCGCTGACCATTGACGCCCGTCTGGACAGTCGTCTACTTTCGGGGCATGAGCAGCACGAGCCTCGTCGTCGGCGCCAGCGGTTTCCTCGGCTCGCACGTCACCCGCGCGCTCGCCGAGCGCGGCGAGCGGGTCAGGGCGCTGGTCCGCCCGACGAGTTCGCTACGCGGCCTGGACGGCGTCGACGCCGAGATCGTGCACGGCGACATCACCGACCCGGAGTCGCTGCGCACGGCCATGGCAGGCTGCGCCGTCGTGTACTACTGCGTGGTCGACGCCCGCCCCTGGCTGCGCGACCCCGCCCCCCTGTACCGCACCAACGTCGAATCACTGCGCACCGTGCTCGAAGTCGCCGCGGCAGCCGGACCGCGCCGCTTCGTCTTCACCTCGAGCGTCGCCACGCTGCCCATCGGCACCACCCCGATCGACGAGGAGAGCGGCCCGCACAACTGGCAGCGCCGAGGCGGGGACTACGTCCGATCCCGGGTGCGGGCCGAGGAACTCGTGCTCGAATTCGCCCGCGAGCGCGGCCTGCCCGCTGTAGCCATGTGCGTCGCCAACACCTACGGCCCCGGCGACTACCTGCCGACCCCGCACGGCAGCTTCGTCGCCATGGCCGCGCGCGGCAAACTGCCGCTGTACGTGCGCGGCGCCGGCGCCGAGGTGGTCGACATCCGGGACGCCGCAGAGGCACTCGTCCTGGCGGCCGAGCACGGCAGGCCGGGCGAGCGCTACATCGTCTCGGCAGGCTGGCGCGCCACCCGCGACCTGCACGACCTCGCCGCGAGCATCACCGGCGCCCCGCCCGCCCGCTACGGCATCCCGCGCGCGGTGCTCCCGCTCGCCGGCCTGCTCGGCGAACTCACCGCTTTCGTCACCCGGAAGGACGTCCGAGTGACGAGGGTCAGCATGCGGCTCATGCACACCATGACCCCCCTCGACCACGGCAAGGCCGTGCGCGAACTCGGCTGGGCGCCGCGCCCGATCGAGGAGACCGTCGCCGACGCGGCGCGCTTCTTCACCCGCCCGCGGCGTCAGGCGACGCCGAGGTAGGCACCGCCCGCTCAGCTCGGCCCGTCGCCAGCGGCCCCGACCCTCACCTGAGCAAGGAGCACCGCGGCGGCGCTACCATGATCGCTACGAGAGTGAGGTGCCGCGAATGGAGCGTCGAACAGTGACGAAGGCGGCTGTCAAGCGAATAGCAGCGCGGTCGACCAAGGCGTCGGCGCGGCTCGAACGCCGCACCTTGCCCGAGGGCTATGTGAGGTCGACCAACGTCGCACGTTACCTGGCCGAACGCCAGCAGAAAGCCTGATGTCCTTCGAGCCGGGATACGGCGAGACGCCACTGTGCGACGACGAGGCCGAGATGCTGGTTCCGCCGGTCAGGGCCTTGATCGAGGGCTCGGGCGGCAAGGCTGCGCTATACGACCTCGAGCAGGCGATCCAGGAAGAGATTGCTGAAGAGCTCATCAATGCCGTGTTCGACGGCGGTTTGCCCCTGGATGAGTTGTTGACCGATCACTTCCTGCGAGATCTGCATCAACGCCTGTACAAGGACATATGGCAGTGGGCGGGCATTTTCCGTCGACGAGAACTGAACATCGGAGTCGCTCCCGAGCAGATCGCTGTCGAACTCCGCACGTCGCTGGATTCGATCCGATACCGCTGGATGCACACGAACGACTGGACGTCACGCCAACTCGGTATCGCAGTGCACGCGGAGACGGTCCGCATCCACCCTTTCACTGACGGCAACGGGCGGACGACCCGCCTGCTCGCGGATCTCGTCTTCGCAGCAGCCCAGGATTCGGAGTTGCTCGAGCTTTACGACTGGGAGCTCGACAAGCAGCAGTACATCAGCCTTCTGCGGGAGGACGACGGCCATCGCGACTGCAGTGCGCTGACCGCCTTCATCAGGGTGAACCAAGTCAGGTAGGTCGTCCGCTGTCAGGCGGACAGCGCAATCAAGGCGGGCGTCCGGTTCGGATGGGCGCGAACTAACTCAGGGGTGCACCCCGGGGTAGCCGCGTGTCCGGCCCAGCGACGCACAGGGCCCGCAGCGCTGGCTGCGGGCCCGTGTGGTCAGGATTGGATGGGTGTGCCGAGAGGGTGGGCTCGGAAGAAGTCCCAGATGATCCGAGTGGCGCTGATCGTGTTCGTGACACGCCCGACGATCGGTTCCGGCACGGTTGTGGTATCACCGCCGGGCCAGGTGTGGCCGCCTCCTTCGATGGTGTACAGCTGCACGGAGCTGTCGGTGGCACACGGGTAGACCGTGCGGGTCACATCGGTCGTCACTCGGTCGACGGCCGGAGCGGAGCCGCATCCATTGCGAGCGGCCCACGCGGCGGCCTGGTCCGGGACGCTCTGCACGCTGAGTATCTGGCCGGGCGGGGTCTCTCGTAGTTGCTGTCCCGCGGTGCGCGCGGAGCCGTCCGTGGCCGGGAGGTTCTGGCCGACGGGGCCGAGACCGCCGGTGTAGGAGACGATCTGATCCTCGGTGCCGTGGAAAGCGACAATCGGAATATGGCGAGTCGGCTGACACCACGAAAAATTCTCGAGGCCTGCGACCGGAGCGACTGCGGCGAACCTGTCGGCGAGCTGGCATGCCACGGCCGATGAGGTGAACCCTCCCATCGACAGGCCGGTCATGTATACCCGGCGCCGGTCGACGCACAGTGTCTGTTCGACGTGGGTCAACAGCTCGGACAGGTAGGCGATGTCGCCCCCGCCGGGGGTGTAGTCCCATTTCGGCGGGAACGCGGTCGTTTCCGGGGAGATGGTCGCGTAGCCGTGGCTCATCCCGTACTCGGCCACGCCGCTCCATTGCCGCTGCATCAGCGCGGGTTGCAGATAGCCGTGCATATCGAAGACCACCGGCAGCGGGGTCCCGGCGGGAGCAAGGGGGACATCCTGAATGAAACTGCCGGTGCGACCGGCAGCGGTGAACGGTCGAGTCGTCTCGCCCGGCGCTGTCGCAGGGTTGGCGCACCCGGCAGAGGGAACCGGGTCCAGCGCGGCCGGGGCCGGGTCGGCGGCGGCGACCGTTGGTGTGGACAGCACGGCCGCGGCCACTGTGACAGCGAGGACGCCGATGTCCCACCCCCGACGGCGCTTCTGAGCGCGCCGCCGATGCGGCGCGGGGTCGGAACCGCACCGCACCTGGTCACTGTCTGTTCGGTTCAAGTACATGAATTGCCTTCTCCTGCGGTTCCTGTCGTCATCGGTGACGGCAGGCATGTCGAGTGAATCCAGCAGCGTCGAGATGGCAACGCTGTTCGGTTGCACCTCGGTCAGTGGGTGTCGTAGAGGTCGTTGATCTGCGCTGCGTACATGGTGGTGATCTGGGCGCGTCGGAGTTTCATGGTGGGGGTGAGCTGGAGGCCGGGCGTCCAGTTGCCCTCGAGGATCAGGAACCTCTTGATCTGCTCGACTCGGGACAGGGTGGCGTTGGCGCGGTCGACCTGTTCGGCGACGCGGGCGTGCAGTACCGGGTCACCAGTGGTCACGCCGGCGACGGTATCGGGGTCGAGGACGAGCAGGGCGACGTTGTAGGGGCGGGCCTCGCCGATGACACAGGCGTGGGCGATGAGGTTGCCCGCAGATCGGATCGCCAGTTCGATGGTGGCAGGCGACATGTTCTTGCCCGCTGCGTTGATGATCAGTTCCTTCTTGCGGTCCACGATCCAGAGGAATCCGTCGTCGATGCGGGCTACGTCGCCGGTATGGAACCAGTCATCGGTGTCGATCGCCTCGGCGGTCTGGTCGGGCCGCCCTCGGTATCCGCGCATGATCTGGGGTCCGCGAATCAAGAGTTCGCCGTCGCAGGCGAGGCGGGTCTCGATCGTCGGCAGTGGGCGTCCGACGCTCCCTGCTCGTAGCGCGTCCGGGGTGTTGGTGGCTACGACACACGAGGCTTCCGACATTCCCAGCATCTCGCACAGCGGCATGCCCAGGGCAAGGAAGAACTCGACGACCGCGCGCGGCGTCGGAGCTGCTCCGGTGATCACCCATAGGGCCTGATCGAGGCCGAGTTGTTCGCGCAGGGATGCCGCGAGTGCCGGGTCGGCCGCGGCATCGGCGGCCACGTCGTGCGGGTACGCGGTTTCGAGTGCGGTTTTGAGCTTCTCCCAGACTCGAGGGACGGCACCGAAGACGGTCGGGCGGGTCTCGATCAGCGCAGCGGGGAGATCGGCGGTGTCGGCGACGCAGGTGACGGTGTTGGCGTATGTCATCAGGGCCGAGTAGTGCGATGACCATCGGTCGGCGACATGGGCCGCGGGAAGGAAACTGACCTGCCTGCCGCCCCGGGGTAGCGGTGCAACGGCGTGGACGCCGCGGAGCTGGGCGAGCATTCCCGCATGTGTCAGCTCGACCCCCTTGGGTGGACCGGTCGTGCCGGAGGTGTAGATCAGGGTCAGCAGATCGCCGGGCTGCACCCGCCCGGCGGTGTCGAAGTCGACGTCGATGTCCTCGGTGGCCAATTCCGCGAGGAGGTGCGCGCAGTCGTCGACGATTTCATCGACGGTCAGCAGGTGCCGGATCGGTGTGCCGAGGTCGCGAGCAGCTGCCAGCACGGACACGAAGCAGGACTCGGTGATCACCACATCGGCACCGGCGTCGGTGACCACATGGCGGATCTGCCCGGGAGCGAACGTGTTGTAGATACTGAACGGAACCGCACCCAGCAGCATCGCCGCCGCGTCAACGACATGGAATTCGGGCCGATTGCGCAGCATGATAGCCACCGTTGCACCCCGGGAAACCCCGAGCCCGCGCAGCCGGACCGCCACCGCAGTGGCTCGTGCCATCAGCTGCCGGTAGGTCCACTCGGCCGAAGATCCATAGGCACGCACCGCCACGGCATCCGGGTGGCGGGCCGCTGTACTGGACAGCAGATCACACATCGTCGTGGCGGTGTCCAGGTCCGGACAATCGTGGACATCCCGAGGGGACTCGACGGTCGGCACAAGCTCTCCTTCATCTTCGCTTCTGCCATCCTCGGGCCGGTGAGGTGATCTGGACCACCCCCGGAAGTCGTCCGGAACACCTCGTTCGGGGGTCTTCGACGCCGTGTGCCTATGACGGCCCGCTGTTGATCCCGTAGGTTTTCGGTGTGACCAACAGTGTCGATGGTCCGTTTCGGCTCGATCACGAGGAGTTGCTCGCCCGGCTCGCGGACGTGATCTACGCGGTCGATCTGCGCGGACGTTTTTGTTACGTCAACCCTGCCGGGGCCGACCTGTTCGGGTGGGCAGCAGAAAGCCTGCGGGGCGAGCACTTCTCCACAGTCGTAGCTCCCGATGCGCTCGAAGCGACGATAGAGAGGTTCCGGCAAGGTCTGGCCGATCCGACCCGGCATCCCTATTTCGAAACCAGGATTCTGCGGCCGGACGGGCAAATTCGCGAGATGGAAATCCACGCCGGCAGCGTGTATCGCGATGGCCGGGTCATCGGACGGCAGGGAGTCGGCCGCGATATCACCGAACTGAAGCAGCTGCAGTCCGAGCTGGCCGACAAGACCAGCCGGTTGACGCTGCTCGAAGACCAGCAGCGTGCGGCGATGGACCTGTATCGCCGTTTCAGCCTGATGGCCGGGCGCATCTCGACCCATCCGGACCAGGCCGAGCGCGCACTCGAAGCGATCGAGCAGGTGATGCAGAAGTCGATCGTGCGGGCCGTCGGGCTCGATGAGCACGACCTGCCGATCATTCAGCTCGTTGCCGAAGGCTATTCCAACCAGGACATTGCTGAGCAGGTCCACCTGAGCATCCACACCGTCAAAGACCGCGTGAGCCGCATCATCACCAAACTCGACGCCCGTAGCCGCGCTGGAGTCGCACTGCGCGCCGCCGACGCGGGGCTGCTGTCCCCACCCCCGATCTGACTCGGTCGACCATACCGATACCGGCGAGATCCACGGACTGCTGGTGCCGCTCGCCGCGCATTCGACGCCGACTCGCCGGATTGGATGGCGAATGCTATTTGCCCAACGCACGGTTGTGCCGCATACCGCGCGGTTGCGTGTGCCCTCGGATAGCGGCCGTGGCCGCCTGGAATCGAGACGAAATCGGCGAGATCTGGGAGCAGCGCGGACCGCGATCTTCGTAGTTCCGGCAGGGCGGCACGTCACACGTCGAACCATCCGCTGCTGCCGCTGAGCGCTCGGGCTGCTTCAGTGGTCGGGAGTGCGGAACCGGCACCGCTGGCCGGGGCAGGCATCGAGTACGCCTGACTCTGCACGGCTCTTCGCCTCGACGACACCGAACGACCGTCGCCGACGCGGCGCGCTTCTTCACCCGCCCGCTTCTTCACCCGGCCGCGGCGTCAGGCGACGCCGAGGTAGGCCCGCTCGATCGCGGCCGGATCGGCGCGCAGCGCGGTGGATTCGCGGATCAGCGCGGTGCGGCCGTGCACCAGGACGGCGGTGCGGTCCGAGGCGCCGAGCGCGAGCTCGAGGTGCTGCTCGACCAGCAGCACGGCGATGCCCTCGTCCGCCGCCACCCGCCGGATGGTGGGCAGGATCGTCTTGGCGACGGCCGGGGCCAGCCCCATCGAGAGCTCGTCGATGAGCAGCGCACGCGGCCGGGTGACGAGAGCCCGGCCCAGCGCCAGCATCTGCTGCTCGCCGCCGGAGAGCTGGCCCGCCCGCACCCGCAGCCGCGTGGTGAGGGCGGGGAAGTAGCCGAGAATCCTTGCTACGTCCGCTTTCTCGCGGGCGACCAGGGTGAGGTTCTGTTCGGTGGTGAGCCCGGTGAACAGGGCGCGGTCGTCCGGGACGAGCACCAGTCCGCGCTTGGCCGCCGCCCTGGCCCGCCCGGCCCGCAGCGCGGTGTCGCCGAGCGTGACGGTGCCGGTGCGGTGCGGGAGCAGCCCGGCGAGCGCGCCGAGCAGCGTGGTCTTGCCTGCCCCGTTGGGGCCGAGCAGCGCGACCACCTCGCCCGCGGCGATCTCCAGGTCGATCCCGCGCACGCAGGGATGGCCGGGGAGGTGGCCGGCGGCGACGGCGTCCAGGCGCAGGGTGGTCACGAGACGGCCTCCGTGGTCGGGCGGCCCAGGTAGGCCTCGATGACGCGCGGGTCGGCGCGGACCTCGGCGGGGGTGCCCTCGGCGATCACCCGGCCGAGGTCGAGGACCAGGACCCGGTCGCTGATGGTCCAGACCAGCTCCATGTCGTGGTCGACGAGCAGCAGCGCGGTGCCCGCGTCGCGCACCGTGCGCAGCTGGTCGCCCAGCCTGCGGCTCTCCTCGGTGTCCAGCCCGGCGGCGGGTTCGTCCAGTAGCGCGACGGCGGGCGCTCCGGCGAGCACCCGGGCCACCCCGACGAGCTGGCGCTGCCCCTGGGACAGCTCGCGCACGGGCCGCTCGGCCACCTCGGTGAGCCCGAGCAGCGCGAAAACCGCGTCCGGCGTCGCTTTTTCGCCATGGCGGGCGGCGGCCAGCCCGACGGCGACGTTCTCCCTGACCGTCAGGTCGTCGTAGAGCTCGATGCCCTGGAAGGAGCGGCCGAGCCCGGTGCGGCTGCGCCGGTGCGGGGCGAGCCGCTCCAGCGAGGTGTCGCCGAGCGTGATGGTGCCCGCGGCGTCGGCGAAGCCGCTGAGCGCGTCGATGAGCGTGGTCTTGCCCGCGCCGTTCGGCCCGATCAGCCCGATGATCTCACCGGGCCGCACGGTCAGCGCGACGTCGTCCACCGCGACCACCCCGCCGTACCGCACCCGCACCCCGCTCGCGGTGAGCGGCTGCCCCTCCCGTGGCGCGATCTCCGCCGGTACCGCGGTCCGCACGCGACGCCGTGGTGCCGGGAGCCGCTCGGCGAGCGCGTGCACGCGACCCGCGAGCCCCTCCGGGTACCAGATCAGCACCAGGATGAGCAGCAGCCCGCTGATCGAGGCGTAGTAGGCGCCGAGTTCCAGGTGCTCGCCGAGCAGGGTGAAGGCGAAGCCGCCCGCGCCGAGCAGCCCGGCCAGCACCGCGCCGGTCACCGAGGTGATGCCGGTGACGTAGGCGATGGCGAAGAGCCCGAGCCCGGCGAAGACCGGGTAGGTCGGCGCGGTGGCCAGGGTCTGCTGGTAGGCGAGCAGGGCGCCGCCGAGCCCGGCGATGAAGGCGCCGAGCCCGAAGGCGGTGAGCTTGGTGCGGCGCACGTCGACCCCGGCCGCCGCGGCGGCGCGCTCGTTGGCGCGCACCGCGAGCATGGCGGCGCCGAGCCCGCTGCGCCGCAGCAGCGCCACCCCGACCGCGACCGCGAGCAGCACGCCGAGGCAGAGCAGCGCGAAGGCGGCGCGCGGGTAGCTCTGCCCCGCACCGATTCCCAGGTCCAGCCCGAAGATCCCGGGCGCGGGGACCGGCGCCCCGGTGAGCCCGCCGTTGACCGCGGAGTTCTGGAACCAGAAGGCGTCGAGGAACACCGCGAGCGTCAGCGTGCCGACCATGAGCGGCAGCCCGCGGGTGCGCAGCGCGGGCAGCCCGAACAGCACCCCGATCGCGGCGGTCACCAGCGCCGCGGCCAGCGGGGCGAGCGGGAAGGGGATGCCGAGGTCGTGCGCGAAGCGGCTGAGCAGGAAGGCCGCGACGCCGGCGAGGGTGAGCTGGGCCAGCGACACCTGCCCGGCGAGCCCGGTGACCACCACCTGGGAGAGCGCGATGATCGCCAGCACGAAGCTCACGATGAGCGCCGCGCGCAGGCTCCCCGAGGTCGCGAACACCGCGAGCACCCCGACCGCACCCCAGGCGACGGTGGCGAGCCCGACCCGTCGTGGCCGCGGCGAGCGCCCCAGCGAGCGGTACACCAGCGCGCCGCGGCCGGGCAGCGGGGTGCCCCGCAGCAGCAGCACCGCGAGTACCAGGACCAGCGGAATCAGCTCGCTCATCCCGGTTTTCGGGAACCAGTCCAGGCTGACCTGGAGATGGGTGACCTCGCCCTGCAGCGCGCCGACCGCGAGCCCGGCCAGCACGGTGACGGTGAGCGAGGAGAAGTTCCCGGCGAACGCCACCGCAAGCGCGGGCACGATGAACAGCGTGTAGGAGAGCGGGATCAGCGGAACGATCGGCGCGATGAGAATCCCGCCGACCCCGGCGACCACGGTGCTGATCGCCCAGTTGCCGAGCGCGATCCGATCCGGGGAGAGCCCGGAGAGCACCGCGCCGCGCTCGGTCTCGGCCGCGGCCCTGGTGGCCAGCCCGAAGCGGGTGAACCGGTAGATCAGCCCGAGCGCCACCGCGATGCCGACGATCACCGCGGCCAGCAGCAGCCGGTCGGTGGGGACCCGGGACGCGCCGATCGTGATGCTTCCGGTCGCGAAGATCGGCTTCACCACCACCGGGCTGGTGCCGACCCGCTGCGCCAGCACATCCTGCACGACCAGCATCACCCCCAGCGAGGCAACCGCTTTCGCCACCGCCGATGCGTGCCGCAGCGGCCGGAACACCAGCGCGTAGAGCAGCGCGCCCAGCGCCGCCGCGATCAGCAGCGCGATCGCGACGGCGGGGGCGACGCCGAGCGGCCCGCCCAGCGAGACCGAGGTCGGCAGCCCCGGGATCGGCAGCAGCAGTTCACCTTTGCGCAGGTAGGCGAAGGTGTAGGCGATGTAGAGCGCGATGGCGCCGGTGCCGAAGTTGACCACCCCGGAGGAGCGGAAGGTCAGCACGAGGGCGATCCCGAGCGCGGCGTAGACCGCGCCGTTGCCGAGCCCGAGCGCCAGGAAGGCGAGGTGCTCGCTCACTCGATGACTTGCGGGTCGCTCGGCTTGCCGTCGCGCACGGTGGAGACGATCGCGCCGCGGCCGCAGACCGAGCTCAGCACGAACACCTGCTGCCCGTCACAGGTGAAGGTCAGCCCGCCGCCGATCGGCACCGGGACGGCCTTCGCGGTGCGCAGCGCCTCGCTCACCGCCGCCGGGGTGAACTCGCCCGGCACGGTCTGGATGGCCCGCACCAGCCCGAGCAGCGCCTGGTAGCCGGAGAAGGCGAAGCCGTAGATGTCGGTTCCCGGCGCGTACTGCGCCATCACCGTGCGGAAGGTGACGGTGTCCGGGTCGTCCGAGCTCACCTCGGCCGAGGAGATCACCCGCGCGCCCTCGACGGCCGGGCCGGTGGCCTCGGCGACGTCCTGGTCCAGGCAGGTCGAGGTGGTGAGTTTGTCGACCGTGGAGCCGAGGGCGTCCAGCGAGCGCAGCACCGCGGTACACAGGGTGCTCTCGCCGACGATGAAGATGGCGTCCGGGTTCTGCCCGAGCGCCGCGCTGACCTGCGGTGTGGTGTCCGGCGTTCCCATCGGGACGCCGACGGTGTCCAGCCCGACCCCGGCGCCGCCGAAGGACGGCTCGGCCAGCGACTTCACGCTCGCCACCACCGAGCCCGCGTCGTTCACCAGGATCACGACCTTCTTGTACCCGCGCGACCCCGAGTACTTGGCCGCCGCCGCGAAGGCCGCGGGTACGCCGCCGGTGAGCACGAAGGAGTTCGGCGTCGTCATCTCCGCGCCGCTCGGCCCGACCGAGGTGACGTACGGGATGCCCGCGCCGGTGATCACCGGGACCAGCGCGTCGCCCTGCCCGGTCACCGGCGCGACCACCGCGACCACCCCGGCGCCCGCCAGCTGGTTGGCGCAGTCGCGGGCGCTGGCCGGGTCCTCCTTCTCCTTGCAGACCACCAGGTCGATCGGGCGGCCCGCGACCCCGCCGAGATTGCTGTTCACGTACGTCGTCGCCGCCTCCGCGGCGATCCTGGCGTCCGGGAGCTGGCCGAGCGGGCCGCCCTCCGGGCTCACGAACCCGATCTTGATCGGGGCGCCGGAGGCGGGCTTCTCCGGCAGCGTGGTGGTGCTGCCGACCTGCGCGCTCGGCGCGGAGTTGCCGGTGTCGGCGGCGCAGGCCGTCAGGGTCAGCCCCGCCGCGATCAGCAGGGCGGGAAGTGCGTGCCGGGTTCGGTGGCGGGCGGTGATCGCGGTGTCCATCAGGCGTTCCTCGCAGACTGTACAAACATCTAGACAGGTGTCTGGACGTTAGCACGGTCACATGTCCGCGACAATGGGCGCGATGCGCCGCTGCTGCACCACTATCAGTGATGTCAGGTGGCTATTATTTGCCGGACCAGCGCGGTGTGCGCTTCTCGAAGAAAGCGGTGAGCCCCTCGCGCAGATCCGCCGAGCGCAGCAGCTCCGCGTGGGTGGCGTGCGAGAGCTCCCAGAGTGCGGATTCGTCGCCCGCGACGGCGGTGTCGGCGATCCGGAGGGCGCCGCGCACGGCGAGCGGCGCGTTGGTGCAGATCCGCTCGGCCAGCTCGAGCGCCCCGGCCAGGGCGGCGCCCGGCTCGGTGAGCCGGTTGACGAAGCCGAGGCGCTCGGCGCGGGCGGCGTCGATGTCGTCGCCGGTGAGCAGCAGCTCCCTGGCGACATTGGGCGGCAGCGCCCTGGTGATGCGGAAGGCGCCGCCGAAGTCGGGCATGAGGCCGCGCTTGGGTTCGGGCAGCCCGAACCTGGCGTCGGTGGCGGCGACCACCAGGTCGCAGCAGAGCACCAGCTCCAGCCCGCCGCCGAGCGCGAAGCCCTCGACCGCGGCGATCAGCGGTTTGCCGCGCTCCCTGGTGATGATTCCGGCGATTCCGCCGCGCGGGGTCGGCTCGCCGGGGCCGGCGGCCAGGTCGGCGCCTGCCGAGAAGAAGCGGTCGCCGCCGGTGAGGACGGCGCACCACTGCTCGGGGTCGTCCTCGAACTCGTTGAGCGCGTTGTCGATTCCCTCGGTGATGCTCGCGTCGATGGCATTGCGCTTGGCCTCGCGGCGCAGCGTGATGACGGTGACCCGGCCCCGCTTGGTGCTCTCGACTGTCGTCTGCGCTCTTTCGGACATAAGGCTGGAATAGTCCGCCCCGGGTCGGTCCGTCAGCTCCGACCGGCACGCGGGCGCATGGAGGCGAGTAGCCCGACCTCGGGGGCCACCGCTCCGGCCTGGCCGAGCGCCTGGAAGTCGGCGATCACCTCCGCCGGATCGAGCGCCCCTTCGCGGACCGCGTGATAGCGGACCAGCGACCAGACGAAGGTGTCCAGGTCGTCGAAGCGGGTGCCGCCCTCCAGCACCTCCTCCTCGTGGAACCAGACCGCCACCTGGCCGTTGGTGAGCACGGTGTAGTAGTTGCCGCCGCCGTCCGCGCCGACGGTGTAGACCTCGTCGGAGGGCACCTCGGTGCTGTAGTCGCTGTCCAGGACGCCGCAGTCGTTGGCCGCGAAGTCGAAGCCGTAGGACCAGTCGGCGATGTCCAGGATGTCCGGCAGTGCGCCCGCCCGCGCCCGCCGGTCGTAGGCGGCCAGCGCGGCGGCGTCGCGCGGTGCGAGCCGGGTCAGGAACGGCTCGATCGGCCGCACCTCCGCTTCGTCGAGTTCGGCGCGCGGCCGATCGCCGAACCAGCGCGCGAGATCGGCATCGAGGTCCCGCTCGATGTAGCCGACGAGGTCTTCCCGGGTTATCGCCACCGGCGAAGCGTAGCGGTCACAGCCCGGCCAGGAAATCCGCGGCGGCGGAGTGGATCCGGGCCGGATCGCCGCCGCCGAGCAGGTCGAGGAGCAGGCCGCGCAGGGTCGCGATCACCAGGGTCGCGCGCCGGGCGGCCACCGCGGGGTCGGCCTCCGGACCCTGGGCCGCGCACAGTGCGGCCGTGAGCTCGGTGCCCGCCTCGGCGAGGAACTCGGCGTAGGCGTCGGGGGCCTGCACCGCGCTGCCGTAGACGGCGAAGAAGAGCCGGAAGACGCTTCGCTGCTCCGGGCTCGCGCTGTGCTCCCAGACCGAGCGGGCGGCCGTCGCGAGATCCGGGTACGAGCCCGGCGTGAGCGCGACGCGCTCGCGCAGCCGCCCCAGAACGGCGGCGAGCAGCTGCTCCCTGCTGCCGAAGTGGTGCACCAGCGTGGTGGGGGAGACGCCGAGCGCGGCGGCCATCGGGCGCAGCGAGAGTTCGGCGAAGCCGCGGTCGGCGGCGTGGTCCACCGCCGCGTCGAGCAGCTCCGCGCGCCGCCGGTGGTCGATCGGCCGCCCGGCCATGCCGCCTCCTAGAATTTCTTGTACAGTCGTTCTAGGAATTGTAACCGTAGGAGGTCGATGATGCTTGCAGTGGAGGCGACGCCGGTGGTGTCGGTGGATCCGGTGCTGCTGCCCGCGCCGGGGCGCGGGGCGGCGCTGCGGGTCCGGGTGTCGGCGCCCGCGCAGGGCGCGGCGCTGCCGATCATCCTGTTCGCGCACGGGTTCGGGTCGTCCGGGCGGGCCTACGGGCCGCTCGCCGACCACTGGGCCGCCGCCGGTTTCGTGGTGCTGCAACCCACGTTCCGCGATTCGCGCACCCTCGGCCCGATTCCGGACGATCCGCTGCTCTGGCGCTACCGGGTCGACAACATGCTGCGCATCCTCGACGATCTCGAGCCGATCGCCGCCGCCGTCCCCGGCCTCGCCGGCCGGCTCGACCCGGCCCGTATCGCCGCCGCCGGGCACTCCTTCGGCGGCCAGACTGCGGGCATCCTCCTCGGCCTCCGCGTCCTCGACCCGGTTACCGGCGAGGGGGCGGACCTGGCCGATGAGCGGGTCTCGGCAGGCGTTCTCCTCGCCACCGCGGGCCGCGGCGGCGCCGACCTGAATCCCGCGGCCGCGGCGAAGTTTCCGTGGCTGAACCCGGACTTCACCCACCTGACAACACCCACCCTGGTCGTCGCGGGCGACGCCGACTCCAGCCCGCTCACCACCCGCGGCCCCGACTGGCTCACCGACCCCTACCACCTCAGTCCGGGCGCCCGCGCCCTGCTCACCCTGCGCGGCGCCGAGCACTCGCTCGGTGGCATCCCCGGCTACGACGCCGCCGAGACCACCGACGCCGACCCGGCCCGGGTGCGTGCCATCCAAACCCTGAGCACTTCCTTCCTGCGCAGCGCCCTCTACCCGGGCGATCCGGAGTGGGAGCGGGCGCGCACGGCCTTCACCGATCCGGCGCTCGGCGGGATCGAGACCGAATGAGTGGGTAGCGTCGGGATCATGATCGGTCGGATGCTCGTGCTCTCCGCGCTCTGCGCGACGATTTTCACCGCGCCGGTCGCGGCGGCCGCGCCGGAGGCGGTGTGCGGCACGGCGTTCGACGCGGGTGAGCACGCCGAGCTGGTGGCCTGGTCGGACACCGCGACGTTGGCGGGGTCACCGCTGGAGCGGCTGGAGACGGCGGTCGAGCGGCATCATCGGATCAGCGAAACGCTGGTGCGGCACGGGGATCGGCGCGGAGTCTTCACGCTCGGGCTGGACGCCGTCGAGCAGCAGGCGGTCATGCCGCTGCAGCGCGACCCCGCCGCCTTCGCCGACCCGGACTGGGCGCACCGGATCAGCCTCGACCTGCTCTCCCGCTTCCTGGACAACCTGCACGGCGAGCTCACCGGCGGGCCGGTCGACCCGCAGTGGGCGCACTACTTCACGCTGACCCGGCAGTGCGAGCTCTCCGCCGCCCGGGTCGCCATGGCCGGGTACAACGCGCACCTCGCGGTGGATCTCGCCTACGCCGTCGCCGCCACCGGCGCGACCCCGGCGAACGCCGGTGACCACTTCCTGATCGTGGATGCCATCGCGCGGCACGGCTCGCTCATCGTGGACGGCACGCGCGCGGTCTACGGCGGCGACCTCGGCCCGCTCTGGCGCTTCTACTTCGCCGGTGAGGGGCTGGACCGCGTGCTCGGCGCGGGTGTCGGCAGCGGCGCCCTGCTGCGCGCCGCGGACGCAGGCGCCAATGTCCTGATCTTCGGCAACGGCCTCGCGCTGCAGGACCCGGCCACCGCCCCGGCGGCGCGCGCCGAGATCGATGCGCTCTGGCGCGCCGACGACGCCGCCTTCGAGGTGCTGACCCGGCTGGGCGGGCTCTGACATCGAGTACCGCTTCCTCCGGGTCCGGGATGCGGCCCGCGTCGACAGCCGAGGCTCACACCTCGACGTGCGAGCCCATGATCACCGTGCGCTCGCGCGGCAGCCCGAAGTGGTCCGCGGCGTCGGCGGTGATGTGCGAGGTGGCGATGAAGAGGCGTTTGCGCCACCCGGCCATGGTCGGCTCGGGGCCGAGGTCGAGTTCGATGGTGGAGAGGAAGTAGGTGGCGTCGGCCAGGTCGAGCGGGCCCTCGGTGCTCTCCGGGTCGAGCCGCGCGAGGGCCGAGGGCAGGTCGGGTTTCTGCATGTAGCCGAAGCGGACGGCGACGTGCACGATGCCGTCGTCGGCTTGGCCGAGGTGGTCCACCTCGAGCCGCTCGGCGTCCGGGACCCGCGGCACCGGCACCGTCTCCATGGTGGCGATCACGATCTGCCGGTGCCGCACGTGGTTGCGCTCGACATTGGCGCGCAGCGCGAGCGGCGCGGTCTGCTTGCCGCGGTTCAGGAAGACGGCGGTGCCGGGCACCGTGGTGGTGGGCAGCTCGCCCGCGCGCAGCTGCTCGACGAACTCGCGCAGCGGCCCCTCCCGGTGCTGCCGCCGCGCGGTGACCAGCGTGCGGCCGCGCTGCCAGGTGGACATCACGGTGTAGGCGGTGAGCGCGATGAGCAGCGGCAGCCAGGCGCCGTGCAGCAGCTTGGTCAGGTTGGCGGCGACGAAGAGCAGGTCGAGCGCGAGCAGCGGGGCCGCGCCGAGCACGAGCAGCCAGACCGGGGTGCGCCAGGTGGCCCGCGCGACGTAGAAGAAGAGCAGCGTCGTGATGGTGATGGTGCCGGTCACCGCCATGCCGAAGGCGTAGGCCAGCGCCGACGAGCTGCGGAAGGCGAAGACCAGGGTGAGCACCGAGACCAGCAGCAGCCAGTTCACCCACGGCACGTAGATCTGCCCGATCGCCTTCGCCGAGGTGTGCGCGATCCGCAGCCGCGGCAGGTAGCCGAGCCGCGCCGCCTGCGCGGCCACCGAGAAGGCGCCGGTGATCACCGCCTGCGCGGCGATCACGGTGGCCGCCGTGGCGAGCAGCACCAGCGGCCACCGGGCCCACTCCGGCGCGAGCAGGAAGAACGGGCTGTCGACGTGCGCCGGGTCGGCGAGGATCAGCGCGCCCTGCCCGAAGTAGCTGAGCACGCAGGCCGGGAACACCAGCCCGAGCCAGCCGCGCACGATGGCGGGCCTGCCGAAGTGCCCCATGTCGGCGTAGAGCGCCTCGGCGCCGGTCACCGCGAGCACGACGGCGGCGAGCGCGAAGAACGCGATCCCGAAGTGGTGCACCAGGAAGCCGAGCGCGTAGCTGGGCAGCAGCGCCTTCAGGATCTCCGGCTGCTCCGCGATGCCGCGGATGCCGAGCGCGCCGATGGTGCCGAACCAGACGATCATGACCGGCCCGAAGGCACGGCCCACCGCCGCCGTTCCGCGCCGCTGCACCGCGAAGAGCGCGACGATGATGACCGCGGTGATCGGGACGACGGCGTCGGCCAGCCCCGGCTCCACCACCTCGATGCCCTCCACCGCGGAGAGCACCGAGATGGCCGGGGTGATCATGCTGTCGCCGAAGAAGAGCGAGGCGCCGAAGATGCCGAGCCCGGCCAGCCCCGCCGCCACCCGCCTGCTGCCCGGCGCGGGCAGCCTGCGCAGCAGCGTGATGAGCGCCATGATGCCGCCCTCGCCGTCGTTGTTCACCCGCATGGCGAGCAGCACGTAGGTGACGGTGACGACGATGGTGACGGCCCAGAAGATCAGCGAGACGACGCCGTAGACGTTGGCGGTGCTCACCGGCACCGGGTGCGGATCGGCCGGGTCGAAGACGGTCTGCAGGGTGTAGATCGGGCTGGTGCCGATATCGCCGAACACCACGCCCAGCGCCGCCACCACCACCGAGAGCCGCAGCACCGAGCGCCCGGTCGGCGCGGCGGACTCGGTCTCCGGGTCGTCGCCGGAGACCGTCGCGTATCGGCGCTCACCCATTCCTGCCCTCCCGATCGTCCGGACCGCGCCGAGAATACCCCCGCGACCTGCCCGGAAGCGGGAGCACGCTGCACCGTCGACCGGGCCGCTCGATTCCGGACCGTGTCGGTCGGACGGCCGACTGGCAGGGCGGCGCCGATGTAAGAGGATGCAGGACGGGCGGCGATCCAGCGCCCCGGTCGTGATGCGGAGGGTGATCGATGACAGACCCGCGCTACCCGGAACCGACCTGGGTGGCACCGCTGTGGTGGGTGACGGGGCCGGACGCCACCACGTCGCGCCGCGCCCTGATCGTCGCCTGGGTGGCTCGGGCGCAGGCGCCGCCACGGAAGAGCGAGTTCATCGACGAGATGAAGGGCTGGTCGGGGGTCCTCGGCAGTTCGAAGCCCTGGGTCGCCGGTGCGTACGGAGCACCGGCGGCGCAGTTGGCGGGTAAGAATATCTGTCTGGACGATCCGCAGGCCTGGCTCGCCGTGTCGCGGCTGTACGCCGCGTTCGTCGACACCTTGGCGCGGTTCACCGCGAGGTTCGCCGTCGCCGCGGCGCAGTACCGGCCGCGCGACATCCCGAACGAATTCTACGACGCCGTGCGGGGTTACGAACTGACCGTGCCGCCCGCGGTGCGGGCGATCATGGCGGGCGACCCCACCCCGGACGGGTTCGGCGGGGTCGTGGACACCGAGCGGTCCGCCGAAGCCTTCGTGGCCGACCCCGTCGCCAACGAGCCGCCCCACCACGCCGCCGCCATGCGCTGCTACGCGACGGTCCTGCGCGCCCGCTCGAGATCCTTCCTGGACGATCCCGAGCTGTTCGCGGCGTTCACCGAGCGGATCGCCGAGCTCGCTCGGTACGGCCCCCTCCCGCCGATGGCGGCGGATACCTCGGCGGCCGACGTGGCTCGGGCGGACGACCTGATCGTGGAGCAGGTGCGCGCCGATCGGCTGCACACGAATCCGCACCTGTCGGAGGCATTCTTGCGGACCCGACCAGCGTTGCTGCGCCGGGTGCAGCAGGGCCGCCCGCTGACCGACGCGACCCTTCTCTTCACGAAACTCCGGTCCGCGCGAATCGACAGCTTCCGGGCCGAGCAGCGCATTCGCGAGCAGGAGACGCCACTCGAGGTCACCGAACTCCCGGCACCGCGCGACGACGTCGCGTACCGCCGCGTCGAGGATTCCGGGGTGCTGGCCCGCGCGCGGAAGCTGCTGGCGGAGTACCCCGCGCATCGTCCCGGGACGACGATCGACTGCTGGGAGAAGGAGTTCGCCTGTACCGTGCTCGACGAGCCCGCGGATCCGGACGGCTACGCCAGGCTCCGCACCCGGGTCGCCGAGGAGTGGCGGAAGGACCGTGCGCCCGGGGCGAAGCGCCCGGAGGGCGCGGCGAGCGCCACCCCAGCGGCCGCCGCCGGGCTGGTCGACGCGCTGCTGTTCCTCGCGCTGTCGAGCGCGGCGCAGGCGGGCGATGTCCCGGATATCGCGAACAGCGACGCGTTCACCCGCCGTCGCGAAGAGACGGATCGCGTCCTGCGTGAGCTGGGCTACTCGGTGGACGATATCGAACGGGGGGAGCGGTGATGGCCGACCCGGGATTCCTGTCGATCGAAGAATCCGGCGCGGTGAGCTGGTTCTCGGCGCGGGCCGCCGCGGTGCCGCCGGTCGAATTCGCGGTCGCGCCCGGCATTCTCGTGCAGGTCGACCCGGCCCGTCCGAGCGATCCGCTCGGCTGGAGCATCGACGGCGGCACCAGCGCCGAACCGCTGGCTTCGGCGCTCGGGTCTCCGGAATTCGCGCCGTTCGTCACCGAGCTGCGCGGGCGCGGGGCCGGGGTGTACGCGTTCACCGCGCCCGGCCTCACCGGCGCATGGCCCCATCGCGCCGTCGTCGCCGCCACCGCCCGCTGGACGGTGCGTCCCCTGCACCGCGGCGCCCTGCTGCTCGACCGAGCCGTGGCCGCGCACGGGGTGGGCGGGACAGCCGAGGCCCGGCGGCTGTTCGGGCATGCGGACTACGCGCTCCGCGAGCTCGGTGAACGGTGCGTGCGCGGCGAGCTCGGCGACAGCGCCGGGCAGCTCGTGCGCACCGCCTTCGCCGCCGCCGGGACTGCCGGGATCGGTGCCGAACTCGCGGACCTGGCCGAGCAGGTCGCCGCGACCGCCGCCGTCGGCGACGCGGAGTTGCTCGCCACGCTCGCCGCCTGGGTCGACGCGGCCGCCCGCACCCGGCCCGACATCCTCGTCGGTGACGACGCGGCACGGCTCTCCCGGGATCGGGAACCGCTGGATCTGACCGTGCTCCCGCCCCGCATCCTCGCCTGGGCGGGCCGGAACACCGCCGAGCTGCGGCTCGAATACCACGCCGATTCGGATTCCCTCCTGCTGGAGGCGCCGCTGGCCGACGGGGTCGACCCGCTCTGCCGGGAGGCACGGGAACTCCTCGGCTACAGCGCGGAGTTGCGCACCGGCACGGTGGTCGCGGTCGCCCCCGCGGTGGCCGCGGGCCGATCGGTCGTCGCCTGGATTCCCGCGCGCGACCGGGATCCGGCCACGTTGACGCTCGGACTCTTCGACGCGGGAGCCGATCTCGGAACCCTGCGCACCGACCCGATGGGGCGTGCGCTCGCGGCGGTCGACCGCGCCACGATCGAGGCATGGAACGAGCAGCGCAGGGCGACGGCGCTGCTCTCCGTCGCGGTGCAAACCGATCATCAAGCCGGTGAACGGGCGCGCCTCCGGAGCGACGAGCACCTGGTGGCCGCCCGCGCCGCCACCGCCGACGCGCGCCGGCTGCTGGCGACGCTGATCGGCGCCGCTGGCGACGAGGCGGAGGAACTCACCGCGCGCGCGAGCGCCGTCGACGCCTACGCCGACCGGCTGTGGGAGGTCGGCCCCGTGCCGGTCAGTGAGCTGCTGCTGGTGGATCTCATCCCGCCGAATGCCGACCCGGACTGACATCGAGATCGAGCAGGACGATTCCCTGCTCGGTGTTGACCACGATGGAGCCCTGGTCCCCGAGTGCCAGTCCGGTCACCGGGGCGTCCAGGTGGATCGGCAGCGGATCGTCCGCGTCGAAGGGCCGGAGGCGGACCGCGGAGCCGGTGGCGACGACCAGGCCAAGCTCGGGATGGATGAGCGCGGCCCCCAACTGGCCGCCGCAGTCGGCCATCCGGCGGGGGCGCGGGGTGCGCAGTAAGCGGCGCAGCGGCCCCTGGAACAGGGTATCGATCGGCCATTCGCTGACCAGCCCCACGACGTTCGCGACGTACAGCACGTCGGTGCCGTCGACCGCTCCGGTCATCAGCAGATGGATGACCTCCTCCTCGAGGGTGGGCCCGGTGGGCGCACCCGTCCACAGGTCCCACATCCGGAGCGTGTCCTGCAGCATTCCCGCCGTGAAAACGATCGGGCGGCCGCGGAAGACGTGTGCGGCGACCAGGACTCGCTTCCCCACGCCCCCGGCGCCGAGACCGGTGATGCCGGGGCGGTACGGCGCCCCGTGCAGCACCGACGCGGTGCGGAGTTCGTCGTCCCGTGCGGTGATGACGATGGTGTCGTCGCCGATCGATACGGTCGCCGAGTTGGCCGAGCCGTAGTGCAGCCCGTCGTCGAGCGGCACGGGCGTCATGGCGTGTGCTTGCCACGCCCGCTGTCCGAGCATGCTCGCGCCGAGCACGACCTGGGCTCCGGCGACCTCGATCGTGCGCAGCTTCGCGATCCCGGGCGGAGCGGCGACGGCCGCCTCGATCCGCTCACCCTTCCCGAGGTCACGGAACGCGAGCTTCCGCCGCCCGGAGGCGACGACCACCGCGGGCCTGCCACGCAGCCCGGCAACCGTGACCCCGGTCGGATTGACCGGCTCGGTATCGATGACCGGGATACCGGTCCTGCCGTCCACCAGCTCGAGTTCGCCGTCGTCACCACCGATCAGGATCGCCGTCGATCCGGCCAAGCGGGTCAGCGCCGCCGGTGGCTGGTGCGCGGTTCCCGGGCCGCCCTTGCCGCTCACCCCGACCGGTGGCGAATGATCATCCGCTGCCAGCGATCGCACCCAGAGCTGGTAGTCGTCACCGCAGGCGAGGACCAGGTGCCCGTCGCCGGAACCCGGCACTCCGGAGGGGTACAACCGGGCCGCCCGGACACGTTCCGGGAATTCGAGGCGCACTCCGACCTGCTCGCGTGTCCGCAGGTCGATGGCGCGAACCACGCAGTGGCCCGGTTGGGCTCCCGGTTCCGCGACGAGCACGGTCGGCCGGTCGTCGAGCAACTCGAGCCCGATCAGGTGTTCGTGCTCGAACGGCTCCCCGTGACAACTGCTGTCGATCGACCCGGTGGCCGGATCGATCGTGGTGCAGACCTCGGCGGTGGCGACGACCGCCATCGGCCGACCGTTCACCATGACCAGCCGTATGGTGTGGACGGGATCGCCGCAGCCCGCCGCGGGCCCAAGCGCGGCGCCGGTCCGCGCATCCCAGCAGCGCAGCCTGCCGGGGGCGGCGGCTGCGGCGGCCAGTATTCGATCGCCCACCCGTCGGCAGTCCATCGCGGTGACCTGGTGCTCGAGCGAGCAGGTCTCCTGCCGGGCGACCGGTGCCAGTGCGAACAGCCCGCCGTCCATGCCGCCGGTGACGATGTACACCTCGTCGTCGTGCACGGCGGCGGCGACGGCGGTCACGGTCTCGTACAGCTGGGTGCGGTAGAGGTCGGGAAGCCCCTCCGCGCCCGCCCGGCCGCCTGCCTCGAGATCCCAGATCCGGACAGTGCGGTCCACCCCCGCGGTGACGGCGATATTCCGGCCGCTGTCCCGCGCGAGCGCGACCCCGGTGATCGTCTCCGTGTGCCCGGTCAGCGCCGCCTCCGGAAGGTTGGCGTCGGCGAGATTCCAGACCCGGATCGTGAAGTCGGCGCTGCCGGTGACGGCCACCAGATCGTCGCCGAGCCGCCCGGTGGTCAGCGCGCTGATCTTGTCCGTGTGCCCGACGTAGGCCGTTCCCAGCGGGTCGCCGGTGCGCAGGTCCCAACTGATCACGGTGCGGTCCTCGCTGGTGGTGACGACCATCGGGAACTCGCCGCCGAGTTCGACCCGGATGCCGGTCACCGCCCTGGAATGCCCCGCCATGCGGGCGATCACGGCCCCGGTCCCGAGGTCGATGATCTCCAGACTGCCGTCGGATCGGCCGGTCATCACCCGCCACTCCGGCGAGCCGGAATCCTCCGTCGGCGGCAGCGGCGCGATCGCGCACGCAGCGCGTTCGAACGCGGCGATGCGCTCGAGGCGCAGCAGGTCGAAAACGCGGATGCCGTGGATATTGTCGTGGGTGGTCACCAGGATCGGCCCGGTCGGCCGGTCGATCACCGCCATGTCCGTGGCGTCTCCGTGCGGCCCGGTGATGGAGTCGGGGCGGGTCGCGAGCGTTTCCCCGGTTGTCAGATCCCACATCGTCAGGGAGCCGTTGCTCTGCGCACCGACGGCAACCGGTCGCCCTCGAAATCGATGTACCACCAGGGAGGTCGTGCGTCGGTAGAGGTCGGTTGGGGCAAGAGGCTCGCCGATGAAGCCGTTTCCCCAGCCCGACTCGTCGTGGTGACAAACCTGAATCATGCCGTCGCTCATGCCGAGCACGATGAAGAACTCATTGCCGAACTTGCCGTGTGCCGCGGTCAGGATGGTCGTCGCACTCGTGTCGTGGTTCGAGCAGAGTTCCAGGGCCTGGCCGGTATCGGGGTCGTGGATCGAGCACAGGACCGCGCCCACCGCGAGAATGACCGTACGGCCGTCGATCTCGACAAGGGCCAGATACACCTCGCCGTGCACGGCGAAGATCCGCGCGGCCTTGCGCTGCGCGTTCCACCAGGCCCAGCGGGAGCGCCACCCGGCCCCCGCGGGGAAGCGCGCGGCGATCCGATCGGTGTATCGCGCGGGCACCCTGGCCTTCTGGGCGTCGAGCCGAAGGTATTCGTGCCGCTCGTGCACCTGCCGCCGCGGCAGGGTGCGCCCGGCCGCGCGCAGGAAGAAGACCGTGCGCTGGATTCCGCGCAGGTGGTCGCGGTGCCGCGCGGCGCGGTCGAGCACGATGAGCATCCGGTAGATCTGACCGTCGCTCAGCCGGGCGGCGGCGTCCCGGTGCGTGTCGTCCGGCAGCAGGTGCCCCTGGACGAGCTCGACGAGCTCGTCGTCGGCGCCCCAGACCGTCGCGATCAGGTACTCGCCGAGGCGGTCGGGCTCGAGCGGGCCCCACGCGGAGTAGGGGTCCGGGTAGAGGTCGGCGAGCCAGCGGACCACCCGGGCGCGGTAGTGCGGTTCCCGCTGCCGGACGGCGGGAAGGGAATCGACCAGGTTCGCCGCCTGCCGCTCGGTGCTCGCACCGAAAAGGGTGACCGCGGCGACCGATTCGCGAAGCGGCCCGGGGTCGGGGTCGAGGCCGTATGCCTCGGCGGTCCGCCGCCAGTAGGTGGACTCGTGCCCGAGCAGGATGTCCTCGGTCGAGCCGGAGCGGCGCACCGGCCGCGGACCGGACTGGAGCAGATCGGCCAGTGCCTGTTCGTACAGCGTGAGTGCGTGCCCGAACCGCGGCCGCCACAGTTCTTCGGGCGTCGCGATCCGCTCGATCCGGCGTGACCACTCGGTTTCCCGGTAGTCGGGGACGTCGGTGAGCCGCGCGGCCAGCGCGTTCAGCGCCTCCCGATACAGGCGCAGCCGGAGGTCGAGGGCGACGGCGAGACGTCCCAGCGTGAGCTCGTCGAAGGCCGATCCGGTGAACTTGCCGCGCAGCTCGGCCCACCACGTGCCGGGCGAGCGGGCGACGAGCAGGATTCGGATCGGCCCCGCGGTGGCGTCGGCCCGGCTGCCGATGAGCCGGAGCAGGGTGCGGACCGGATCCTCCGACCGCTCACCGGCGCTGCGCCACGCCTCGGCGTAGTCGATCATGATCAGCACCGGAGCGCTGGAGCGGCGCAGCGCGCGCTCGACGTCCGCGCACGCGAGCGCCGCCGCCATCCGGTCGAAATCCGCCCGCGCGACCCCGCAGCTCCAGCCCAGCGCGCGCTGCCGCGTCAGGAGTTCCAGCGCCAGCCTAGTCTTGCCCTGGCCGCCCTGCGCGTGCATCAGCATCACGCTCGACCCGGCACCTTCACACCAGCGCTGCAGCCGTGCGAGTTCGGCGTGCCTGCCGTGGAAGTCGATGATCCGCGACTCGGCCCGGAGCAGCTGCGCGGGTGAGCCGGGGCGAGCCGGTGCGGGGGAGGGGGCGAGCTCGACCAGCTCGACCGCGTCCACCACGAGCTCGCCGCTCGTCGCGGCGCGGGTGAACCCGGGGTCGGCGGCGAGCACATCGATCGGCTGGTAGCGGAGCCGTCCGCCGTCCCACTCCGTCGAGTCCGCGGTGACCACGCCGACCAGCAGTCCGGCTGCCCAGACCGCCGCTCCCGACATCCCGCGCCACGCGCCCGCACCCGATACCGGCGGTGCTCCGGTGATCACGAGGTGAGACCGGCCGTCATCCGCCGCCCCGCACGGGATGTTCCCGGTCACCGGCTCCAGCCCGCGCCGCCCGCCCCGTTCCCGCGCCCGGGGAAAGCCCTGTGCGTCAGCGGCGACGACACCGTCGCCGGTGACGAACCGGCCGAATCGAACCGGTTCGGCGTCGTGCAGCCACGCGGGCAGGTCGGGGTCGGTGAGCGTGAGCACCGCCGCGTCCACGCTGCCGGTCCGGGACCAGACCACCTCCGCCTGCCGGACCCGGTCGTCACCGGCGAAGCCGAGTTCGACGCGCTCCGCGTCGGCGGGGACGACGTGGCCCGCGGTCAGCACGGTCCGCGGGCCGATCAGGTAGCCGGAGCCCAGCTCGGTGCCGCTCGGCCCGATGGCCGATATCGCCGCGACTCGTTGCTTCGCGAGGCCCGGGCCAGCCACAACGTCTCCCTCGTCCCGCGTGCGGTGCTGCCGCGTCGCGGCCGGATCCACGGTAGTTCCGGGAAGGGTTTCGCCCTATCGTGCGAACGGCCGACAGGCCGGGGCTAGCGCACGCGGTGCGGGTCGAGGGTCCAGCGGAGTTCCTCGTCGCCGTAGTCGGCGATCTCGCTCAGCCGCCTGCCCCCGGCCAGGATGCCGGTGCGGTCGACCTGGACCAGCGGGCAGCCGAGGCCGTCCAGGTGCGGGCACCAGCGGCGGGCGATGCGCAGGCAGGTCTGGTGCAGGGCCGCGTCGCCGAGCACCCAGTCGCCCGCCTCGACGACCACCCAGGCGCGCTCCGGCAGCGGGTCGCCGCAGACCTGGCAGAGCCACTCGGCCTGGCAGCGCCGGAGGCGGTCGGTGTCGACGCACTTCCAGTCGGCGGCGCCCCACCAGACCGGGGTGATCCACGGGACCGGCAGCCCCTCGATCCGGCGCCGGGGCAGCCCCGGCTCGGACCACGGCGCCGAAACGGCTTCCACGAACTCGTCATCCTCTCGTCGCGCCGCACGGCGCGGCCGTCCACGCTACCAGCGTGCACCGAGGTGTGAGTCCGAGTGGTACCACAAGGTGGCTTGCGGCTCGCCCGGAGTCAGCCCGCCGCGAGCACGGCCTCCCGGACGATGCCGGCGACGGCGTCCGGCTGCGAGACGTAGGAGGCGTGCGAGGCGGCGATTTCGCGGGTCCGGCCGGGCGCGACCTGCTGCGCGGTCTCGCGCTGCAGGGCGGGCGGGATCACCCGGTCCGCGCCGGAGACCAGGTACCAGCTCGGGGTGTCGGCCCAGGACGGGTCGCCGGTGCGCTCCAGGTTTGCGGTGGCGGCGAGGGTGCGCTGGTTGCGGTACATCTCCGCGGCCTTGGCTGGCGTGACGTCCTGGGCGAAGACCTCGCGGAAGAACGGCTCGGTGACGAAGGCGTCCAGGTTCACCCCGGCGGGCCCCGCCGGGTCGGCGACCGGCTTCACCAGCAGCGCGGGCGGGAGCAGCAGGCTGCCCGGGTGCGCGATCGGGTTCACCAGCTCGGCGAGCAGCTGGTTCCGCTGCGGCGCGTAGGCGGCGACGAAGACATTGGCGGTGACGTCCGGGTCGTGCGTATTGGTGATGACGGCGCCGCCGTAGGAGTGGCCGACCAGCACGATCGGGCCGTCGATCCCGGCGAGGAACTCGGTGAGGCGGGCGGCGTCGTTGGCGATGCCGCGCAGCGGGGTGTCGAAGGTGCGCACCGCGATGCCGTCGGCGGTGAGCCGGTCGGCCACGTCGGACCAGCCGGACGAGTCGGCGAAGGCGCCGTGCACCAGCACCACCGTCGGTGCCGGATCGGCGTGCGCGGGGGCGGCGGCGAGGCCGAGGGCGAGCGCCGCGGCAACGGCGGTGCCCGCGGCGCGGCGGCGGAAGCGGGCGGTTCGGCGGGCGTTCATGGATTCCTCCGTCGATCGTCGGGGCGCACGGCACCGGGCGCGGACCGCTCCGAGCGTGCCATACCGGAGATTCGCCACGCGTGTGCCCGCGGTTTGCGGAGAGTCCGGATCGGGTCCTAGCGGGGCAGCTCGAGCAGGGGCGGGATGCCGAGCGCGGCGCAGGCGTCGCGCACCGCGTGCACCTCGGCGGGGGAGAGCGTGCCGTCGGCGTTCGCGATCATGATGCCGATCTGCACCACCGCGCGCGCCTGCTCCGGCTTGCCCGCCACCTTGGTGATCTGCTGCAGCACGTGCGCCCGGCCGAAGGCGGGGTCCTGGACCAGCCGGTCGCAGTTGCCGTCGAACAGGGTGCGCAGTTGCTCGGCCGGGAAGTTGTCGAGCACCGCGTCCCCGGTGATGAGCCCGGCGACCTGCGCCCGCTCCTCGGCGGTGACGGTGCCGTCGGCGGCGGCGACCAGCGCGCACATCCCCATCACCGCGTCCCGGAAGGCGCCGCTGGTGAACTCGTTCTTCTTCGACACGAGCTGGGACCGCCACTGCGGGGCCTTGTCCGCCAGGTCCATCAGCCGGGTGACGGTGTGCCCGCTGTTCAGCAGCTTGTTCAGGAACGACATGACGGACTCCCGCGACAGGGGCCGGCGCGCGACGACCCGCCCCGGCGAACACTCGGAAGGTAGCAGATCCGCGGGTGCGCCGCCCCGCGATCCCGGCGCTGGCGTTTCGATGCCCGACCGTCGAGGATGGCGAACCGTGGGAGCACCGATCGAGGGGCCGCCGGTCGGCCGCCGGACCGTGATGAAGGGCGGTGCGGTCGCGGCGGCGGCCGTGTTCGCGGGGACCGCGCGCGCCGCCGCGCAGACCCCGGTCTTCGCGCACGGCGTCGCCTCCGGCGACCCGCTGCCGACCGGCGTAATCCTCTGGACCCGGGTGACCCCCGCCCCGGAGGCGACCCCTGGCTCGAACCGCGGCCCGGACGTCACCGTCCGCTGGGAGGTCGCGCGCGACGACTCCTTCGGCAGCATCGTCGCCACAGGAACCACGACGGCGACAGCGGCTTCCGACCACACCGTGAAGATCGACGCATCCGGCCTGGCCCCCGGCACCGGCTACCGCTACCGCTTCACCGCGCTCGGCGCCACGTCGCCGACCGGCCGCACCAGGACCGCCCCCGCCGCCGCCGACACCCCCGAGCGGCTCCGCTTCGGCGTGGTCTCCTGCTCGAACTGGGAGGCCGGGTACTTCGGCGCCTACCGGCACCTGGCGGCCCGCGGCGACCTGGACGCCGTGCTGCACCTCGGCGACTACCTGTACGAGTACGAGCGCGGCGAGTTCGGCGGCCGCGGCGGCGCGGTGCGCGCGCACGACCCGGAGCACGAGATCACCACGCTCGCCGACTATCGGATCCGGCACGGCCAGTACAAGACCGACCCCGACCTGGCCCTGCTGCACGGCTCGGTGCCCTTCATCACCACCTGGGACGACCACGAGACCGCCAACGACGCCTGGTCCGGCGGCGCGCAGAACCACGACCCGGCCACCGAGGGCGACTGGGCGGCCAGGCGCGCGGCGGCGCGGCAGGCGTACCGGGAGTGGATGCCGGTCCGCGACACCGCCGACGGCAGGCTCTACCGGCGGCTGCGCTTCGGCACGCTGGCCGAGCTCTCGATGCTGGACCTGCGCAGCTACCGCGACCGGCAGGTGCGCCCCGGCGCGGGCTGGCGCGACGTCGACGCACCCGAGCGCAGCATCACCGGCCGGGAGCAGCTGGACTGGCTGATCGGCGGGCTGGAGTCCGCGCCGGTCCGGTGGAAGCTGGTCGGCAACCCGGTGATGATCGCGCCGGTGCTCTTCCCGCCGCTCGAGCCCGCGGTGACCGAGGGGCTGGCCCGGACGATCGGGATCCCGGCGGGCGGTATCCCGTTGAACGCCGACCAGTGGGACGGCTACACCGCCGACCGGAACCGGCTGTTCCGCGCGGTGCGGGACGGCGGGGTGGGCGGGGTGCTCTTCCTCACCGGCGACATCCACAGCTCCTGGGCCGCCGACCTCCCGCTGGACGCGGCGGCCTACCCGGCCGGGCCGGTGGCGGGCGCGGAGTTCGTCGTGCCGTCGGTGACCTCGCAGAGCCCGGGCGATATCGCCGGGGCCGCGGCCCGCGGCGGCATCGTCGCCGCGGAGAACGCGGTGCGCGAGGTGAACCGGCACCTGCGCCACCTGGAACTGGCCTCGCACGGGTACGGCGTGCTGCACGTGGACGCCGGGCAGGCGCAGATGGACTGGTTCTACCTGCTCGACGTCGCCGACCCGAATTCCGGCGTCCGGCACGGCATCTCGCTCGCGGTCGGCGCGACCGGCCGGATCGAGCCGCGGCCGGGCCCGGTCGGCTGAGCGAAACGCCGCGTGCCGGATCGGCGAAGACTCCGGTGCATCGTTCCGGGGAGGAAACATGATGATTCGGATCGCGGCCCTGCTCGCGGCGGCCTGCTCCGTGAGCGGGTGCGCCACCCTGCTCGGCTATCCGCCGGACCCGCCGAGCCCGGCGGAGTACGACGCGGCCGCCGCCGAGGTCGCGGCGCTGCCGCGTTCCGGCGAATCGGAGCGGGCGCTGCTGGACGCCGTCGAGCGGATCGCCGCCGCGGCGACGGCGCTCGCGCCCGGCCTGGAGTGGCGTTCCGATCCGGAGCGCCCGCGCGTCGAGGGCGGCTGCGGCGGCGTCTACGGCCCGACCGGCGGCGTGAACGTGGGCCTCGCGAACCGCATCGCCGCGGGCACGATCCCCGCCGACCGCTGGTTCGAGCTCCAGCAGACCGCCCGCGAACTCGCCGCCGCCGTCGGCGCCGACGACATGCGCCCCGGCTCCGGAACGCCGCCGAACCACCACGTCACCTTCGACGGCGCACGGGAGAGCGACCCCGGCATCTCGCTGTACGCCGACTACCGATCGCTGACGATCACCGCGCACACCGGATGCCGCCTGCCCTAGCGCCTGCTCGCCCGCCGATATCCGATCGCCGCCGGAACCGAGAAGACCACGATCGCGCCGAGCGACCACGCCAGGGTCAGCGTGAGCGGCCGGGCCAGCGCACCACCCTCGGCGAGCGCGCGCATGGTGTCCACCGCCGTGGAGAGCGGCTGATTGCGCACCACCGGCTGGATCCACTGCGGGTACGCGGCCAGCGGGACGAAGCCGGTGCTGAAGAACATCATCAGCGAGGTGACGATGGTGATCCCCTCCACCAGCGTCGATTTCGCGGTGAAGACCGCGACCGCGGTCACCAGGGTGGCGAAGGCGAGGCCGAAGAGCACCGGGATGCCGAAGAAGGCCAGCGACGGCAGCAGCCCGCGCTGGAACCGGAAGCCCAGCAGGTACCCGACCGCGACGATCGCGACCGTGCCCGCCAGGATGCGGCAGCCCTCGGCCAGGATCCGGGAGGCGATCCCGGAGCCGCGGTGCACCGGGAGCACCCAGAACCGGGCAAGCAGCCCGGCGTCGCGCTCCCGGCCGAGCAGGATGCCGCCCGCCACCGCGCCGGAGAGCGCGCCGACGACGGCGACCAGCGGCACCGAGCCGAACAGCGCCTCGCTGCCGGTGAAGCGGCGGATCTGCCCGCCGATCACGGTGTCGAGCATGACCAGCAGCAGGCACGGGACGATCAGCGTCTCCAGCAGCGACACCGGGTTGCGCACCCAGCGCATCAGCAGCCGCCGGGTCTGGATCAGGGTGTGCGCGCCGAACGCGAGCAGCGAGGACTCGGCGACGGACGGCGGGGTTGCGGTGGGAATCATCAGGCCCTCCTGCGGCTCAGCCGGACGGAAAGGGGGATGCAGAGCGCCACGATGCCGAGCGCCCAGGCCAGCGGGGGAGCCAGCAGCGACCAGGTGACGGCGCCCGCGTTCGGCAGCGAGTCGCCTGCCAGCGCGCGCAGCGCGGCCGCCCACTGCGAGACCGGCTGGTTGCGCACGAAGGGCTGCACCCAGCCGGGGAACTGCGCCGCTGGAGCCAGTCCGGTGGAGAGCATGCCGAAGATCAGCGGGGGCAGCACCAGCGCCTGCGCGGTCGCCTCCGGGCTGCGCGACGCGGTGCCGATGACATCCGCGCCCAGACACAGCGCGACCCCGATGAGCAGCGAGAACAACAGGAAACCGGCGGTGTCGGCCGCGCCGGTGTAGAAGCGGAAGCCGATCACGTGCCCGCACACCACCGCGGTGAGCATCGCCACCACCAGCCGGAACACATTGCCGGACAGGCGCGCCGCCGCGGGCACCAGCGGGCCCACCGGCATCGAGCCCCAGCGCCGGTTCAGCCCGGAGACGGCGTCGGAGGCGGCCCGGAAGGCCGCCGAGACCGCGGTGAACGCGGCCGCCTGCAGGATCACCAGCGGCATCAGGTACTGCGCGTAGCTGCTGAAACCGGTGCCCGCGAAGGTCATGATGGTCTTCAGCGGGATGTAGAAGCTGGCGGTGAAGGTCACCGGGGCGAGCACCGAGGTGATCACCTCACCGGAGCGCAGCGCCGGGGCGACCAGCCTGGAGGTGAGCACCCACCACTGCTGTGCCCGCCGCGGCGCGGCGCCCGCCCGCGCCAGCCAGGCGGCGCCGGTCGCCGCGGTCACGGTGTCACCTCGATGGAGGTGGCGAGGTGGCCGGTGAGCTGCAGGAAGACATCGTCGAGCGAGGGGCGGCGGAGCGCGATGTCGACCAGCTCGACCCCGGCGCCGTCCAGCCTGCGCAGCGCCTCGGCCAGCGTCTTGGCGCCGTCCGGGGCCGGGATGGCGATCCGGTCGGCGTCCGGGCCCGGGTAGCGGTCCTCGGGCAGCAGCGTGCCGAGCGCGCGGGCGACCGCGGGCAGGTCGGCGGTGCTCAGCGGGACGATCTCGCAGTAGCTGCCGCCGGTGCGCGACTTGAGCTGATCCGCGGTGCCCTCGGCGATCACCCGGCCCTGGTCGATGACGATGATGCGGTCGCTGAGCGCGTCCGCCTCCTCCAGGTACTGGGTGGTGAGCAGGGTGGTGATCCCGGCCTTCTTGAAGCCGGCGACCAGGTCCCACACCCCCTGCCTGCTGCGCGGGTCGAGCCCGGTGGTCGGCTCGTCCAGGAACACCACCTCCGGCCGCACCACCAGCCCGCAGGCGATGTCGATGCGCCTGCGCATGCCGCCGGAGTAGGTGCCGACCGGCCGCCCGGCGGCGCGCTCGAGGCCGAACTCGCCGATCAGCTCGTCCGCGCGCAGCCGCGCCGCGCGCTTGCGCAGCCCCATGAGCCTGCCGAACATGACCAGGTTCTGGTGCCCGCTGAGCATGTCGTCGAGCGCGGCGTACTGGCCGGTGAGCATGATCGAGCGGCGCACCGCGGCGGGGTCGGCGACCACGTCGTGCCCGGCCACCAGCGCGCGGCCGCGGTCCGGCTCGATCAGGGTGGAGAGGATGTTGACGGTGGTGGTCTTGCCCGCGCCGTTCGGCCCGAGGATGCCGAGCACCTCGCCGGGCTCGGCGTGGAAGTCGATGCCGCGCAGTGCTCGTACGGAACCGAACGACTTCTCGATTCCGCTGACGACGACGCCGTGGGTCATCGCTGGCCTCCCAGGTGGTGATCGAGCACGCGCGCCACGATGGCCAGCGCGTGCGGTGCGGTGAGTTCGTCGTGGGTGACCGCGACGTCGTGGTTGGTGATGGCGCCGGTGACGTAGGGCCGCCAGTTCTCGGCGCCGAAGATCTCCGAGCTGTCGACGGTGGCGGAGACGTAGACGATGTCGCCGTCGAACACCGGGCGCCGGTAGCCGGTCCTGGTGTGCGCGGAGGCGTTGTGCGAGCCGGCCAGCCGCTCCAGCGTCCCCGCGTCGATCAGCGCGATGCCGAGCCGCTCCCTGATGTGCTCGGCGGCCTGCTCCGCGGTGGCGTCGGCGGGGACGTCCTCGATGCCGAAGACCGAGCCGAAGGCGTTCACGAACGCGCCGGGGGTGAGCGGTTCGAAGCTGGCGCCGTCGAGATCGGCGGTGTCGGCGTCGAGCAGCGCGACCACGCCGAGCTCGGCGCCCTGCGCGCGCAGCTTCGTCGCGACGTGGTGCGCGATGAGCCCGCCGAACGACCAGCCGAGCAGGTGGTAGGGCCCCTCCGGCTGCAGCGCGCGGATCTCCCTCGCGTAGCGGTCGGCGAACTCCTCGATGGAGCGCGCCGACGGCTCGCGGCCGCTCAGGTCCGGCGCCTGCAGCCCGTAGATCGGGCGGCCGGGCTCGAGCAGGTCGGCGAGGCCGAGGTAGGTCCAGGCCATGCCGGAGGAGGGGTGCACGCAGAACAGCGCGGGCTCGGTTCCGCCGGTCCGGATGGGGAGCACCACGTCCAGGCCGAGTCCGGAACCGGCCGGGGCCGACGCGGTTTCGGTGAACGCACGGGCCGCGTCGGAGCCGGCGAAGCGGGCGGCCGCGGCCAGGGTGTCCAGCCAGAGGTCGGCCAGCCGGGCCGCGAAGGGCTCGTCCAGCAGCTCGCCGGGGTAGCCGACGGTGATCTGCAACCGGTCCCGGACGACGAGGGCGTTGATGTCGATCACGGACTGCAGCGGCACATCCGGGTGCTCGCCCGCGTGCAGCTCGCCGAGCGCGTCGGTGGGCAGCCAGCCCAGCCCGTCCAGCCCGGCCGGGATGTCGCCCGCGGCGTAGCGGCCCAGGTAGTTCACGCTGACCTGGCCGGGCAGCTCGGCCGGGAGCTGCGCCGCGGTCTCCGCGTTCAGGTAGCGCAGCAGCCCGAAACCGATTCCCCGGTCCGGGACGGTACGCAGCTGCCGTGCGGTGGCGCGGATGGCGGCGCCCATGGCGGGGCCGCCGGCGAGCGCCTCGGCGATGTCGATCCCGGTGAGGTCGAGCCGCGCCGGGTAGAGGCTGGTGAACCAGCCGACGGTGCGGGAGAGGTCGGCGCCCGGGATCACCTCCTCCTGCCTGCCGTGCCCCTCCAGCCGGAGCAGCACCGGGTCGGCGCCGCCGCGCAGCCGCAGCAGGGTGAGCGCGAGCGTGGCGAGCAGCGCGTCCTCCACGCCGCCGCCGAAGATGCCGGGCAGCGTGGTGAGCAGCGCCGCGGTGACCTCGGCGGTGGCCTCGCGGTCGAGCAGCCGCAGGGTGCGGGTGGTGTCGATCGCGGGGTCGAGCCGGCGGGCCGCGAGCAGCGGGTCCGGGGTGGCGGCGACCGCCTGCCAGTGCCCGAGCTCGGCGGTGCGGTGCGCGCTGTGCGCCTCCTCGGTGAGCGCGGTGGCCCAGCGCCGCACCGAGGTGCCGGTCTCGGCGAGCACCGGGGTGGCACCAGCCGAGACCTGCGCCCATGCGCCGATCAGGTCCGGGATCAGGATGCGCCAGGAGACGCCGTCGATCACCAGGTGGTGCGCGACGATGATCAGCCGGCCGGTGCCGGACTCCGGGTCCAGCCAGACGAACTGCAGCACGGTGCCCGCTTCCGGGTCGAGCCGATCCAGCGCCGCGTCCAGCTCGCTCGCCGCGTGCTCGCGGAGCTCGATCGGGTCGGTGGTGCTGTGCCGCACCCGGTGCAGCAGCCCGTCCACCGGAACCGAGCCGGGCTCGGCGACCAGCACCCGCGGCTCGCCGTGCGTGACCAGCCTGGCGCGCAGCATGTCGTGCCGGTCGAGCACCGCGGCGAGCGTGGCCACGATGCCGGCCCGGTCGATTCCGGCGGGCAGGTCGAGCACGGCGGTCTGCGCGAAGCGGCGGTGGTCGCCGCCGCGCTCCAGCATGTAATGGCCGATCGGCGGCAGCGGGAACTCGCCGACCCCGCCGCCGGGCAGCTCGGCCAGCACCACCGCGGGGCCGCTCGCGTCCGCGGCGGCGGCCAGCGCGGCCACCGTGCGGTGCTCGAAGACCTGCAGCGGCGTGCAGGTGACGCCGTGCTGCTTGGCCCGCGACACCAGCTGGATGGCGAGGATGCTGTCGCCGCCGAGCGCGAAGAACGAGTCGTCGGCCCCGGCCCGGTCCAGCCCGAGCAGCTCGGCGTAGACCTCGGCCAGGATCTTCTCGGTCGGCGTCGACGGTTCCCGATACCCCGCGCGCTCGGTGCCGAACTCCGGCGCGGGCAGCGCGTTCCGGTCCAGCTTGCCGACGGCGGTGAGCGGCAGCTCGTCGAGGACGACGAAGGCCGCGGGCACCATGTAGCCGGGCAGCGTCTCCGCCGCGGCGGCGCGCACCCGCGCGGTGTCCAGCTCGGCGCCGGGGGCGCGCACGAGGTAGGCGGCGAGCGCGGTGCCGCCGGGGCCGGGCACGCCGAGCGTCACCGCCTGCCGCACACCGTCGAGCCGGCCGAGCACGGCGTCGATCTCGCCGAGCTCGATGCGCTGGCCGCGCACCTTGACCTGGAAGTCGGTGCGGCCGATGTACTCCAGCCGCAGCGCGGTTCCGGCGCGGGCGAAGCGCACCAGGTCACCGGTGCGGTACGCGCGCTGCCCCGGCGCGAACGGGTGCGCCACGAAGCGGGCGGCGGTGAGCCCGGGGCGGCCGTGGTAGCCGCGCGCCAGCGCCGGGCCCGCCAGGTACAGCTCGCCCGCGACGCCGACCGGCACCGGCCGCAGCCGGTCGTCGAGGACCAGCACCGACGCCCCGCGGATCGGGGAGCCGATGGTCACCGGCTCGCCGGCGGCCAGCGGCGCGGAGGCCGTCGCCCAGATGGTGCTCTCGGTCGGGCCGTACAGGTTCACCAGGTCGCGCCCGGTCGCCCAGCGCGCCACCAGCTCCGGCCCGACGGCCTCGCCCGCGACGGCGAGCACCCGCACGCCGGGCACCGTCTCCTGGTCGATGGTGGCCAGCGCCGACGGCGTGATCACCAGGTGACTCACCGCCTCGGCGGCGATCAGCTCGGCCAAGGCGGCGCCGCCGAAGACCTCCGGCGGCGACACCACCGCGGCGCCGCCGTGGCCGAAGGCCATGAGCGCCTCGAAGATCGAGGCGTCGAAGCTCGGCGAGGCCACCTGCAGCACCCGGGCGGTCTCGTCCAGGGTGAGCAGCTCGCGCTGCGCGGCGACCAAGTCGGCGATGCCGCGGTGCGCGACCGCGACGCCCTTGGGGGTACCGGTGGAGCCGGAGGTGTAGATCAGCCAGGCGATGTCGTCCGGGTGCACCGCGGGCAGCGCGGCCTCCGGCCGGTCGCCGAGGTCGTCGAGGACCAGCCAGTCGACGGTGTCCGGCAGGCGGTCCCGGTACGCGGCGAGGGTGATGCCGGTGCGGGCGCCGGAGTCGGTGAGCATGTGCGCGATCCGCTCGGCCGGGTGCTTCGGATCCACCGGAAGGAAGGCGGCGCCCGCCAGCGCGGCCGCCCACACCCCGGTGAGCAGCGCGGCGCCGCGCGGCAGCCCGAGCGCCACCACCGAGTCGGTGTTCGCGCCGCGCAGCAGCCCGGCCAGCCGGGTGCCGCGCTCGGCCAGCTCGCGGTAGGTGAGCGTCAGGCCGTCGGCGATCACGGCCGGGCGGTCGGGGTAGCGGTCGGCGGTGCCGGCGAGGAGCGCCGGGAGCGTCGCCGTTCCCGCGGTCTCCGGCCCGGCGACGGTGGCCAGCTCGCTGCGTTCGGCCGCGTCGAGCAGATCGATGTCGCCGATCCGGACGCCGGGCGCGGCGGTGACGGCGCTCAGGATGCGCTGCCAGCGCCGGATCAGGGTGCGGGCGGTGGGCTCGTCGAAGAGGTCGGTGGCGTAGGTGAGGACGCCGGTCAGCCCGTCCGCGTGTTCACGCAGGTCGACGGTGAGGTCGAACTGCGCGGAGCCGCGGTCGAAGTCCTCGACCTCGACCCGGAGGCCGGGCAGCTCCAGCACCGGCGCCACGTAGTTCTGCAGGCTCAGCGTGACCTGGAAGAGCGGGTGGTGCGCGGTCGAGCGTGCCGGGTCGAGCACCTGCACCAGCCGCTCGAAGGGGACGTCGGCGTGCGCGAAGGCGTCCAGGTCGGCGCCGCGCACGGTGGCGAGGAACTCGCCGAAGGTGGCGGCCGGATCGACGGGGGTGCGCAGGGCGAGGGTGTTCACGAACATACCGACCAGGTCGTCGAGGGCGCGGTCGCCGCGGCCCGCCACCGGGGTGCCGATCACGACGTCGCCGGTGCCGCCGAGCCGCGCGGTGAGCACCGCGAGCGCCGCGTGCACCACGATGAACAGGCTCGCGCCGTGCGCGGCTGCCAGCTCGCGCAGCGCCCCGGCCAGCGCCGGGTCGAGGGTGAAGTCCAGGTCGGCGCTGCGCAGCGACTGCACCGCGGGGCGCGGGCGGTCGGCGGGCAGCTCGACCACGTCCGGTGCACCGGTCAGCGCGTCGGTCCAGAACCGGACCTGCCGCGCCGCCACCGAATCCGGGTCCGACTCGGCGCCGAGCAGCTCCCGGTGCCACAGCGCGAAATCCGCGTACTGCACCGGCAGCGGCGGCGCCGTCTCGGCGCTCCCCGCGGTGTGCCTGGCGTAGGCGGTGACCAGATCGGTGGCGAGCGGGGCCATGGAGGCGCCGTCGGCGCTGATGTGGTGCACGACCAGCAGCACAACGTGCGTCTCCGGGGCGAGCCGGAAGACGGTGGCGCGCAGCGGTACCTGCTCGACCAGGTCGAAGCCGACGGCCGCCGCGGCGGTGATCTCGGCGCGCAGCGCGGCGGGCGCCACGTCGCGCAGGGCGACATCGGGGGTGGCGTCGGCGGCGTCGAGCACCACCTGGCGGGCGCCGTCGGCGTCCTGCGGGTACACGGTGCGCAGGCTCTCGTGCCTGGCGACGACGGTACCGAAGGCGGCGCGCAGCGCGCCGGTGTCCAGCGCGCCGGTGAGCCGCAGCGCGACCGCGATGTTGTAGCCGGGCGAGCCCGGATCCATCCGGTTCAGCACCCACATGCGCTGCTGCGCGGGGGAGAGCGGGATCCGGTCCGGCCGCACCCGCGCGGCGAGCGCGCGCCCGCCGCCCGCCCCGATGGCGGGCACCACCCGCGCCGCGAGCTGCGCGACGGTCGGGGCGTCGAAGAGGTCGCGCAGCGCGATCCGCGCGCCGAGCGCCGCGTTCACCCGCGCCACCACCTTGGTGGCGCTCAGCGAGTTGCCGCCCAGCTCGAAGAAGGACTGGTCGGCGCTGACCCGCTCGGCCTCGAGCACCTCGGCGAAGACGGCGGCCACCGCCTCCTCGACCGGGGTGCGCGGCGCCAGGTACGGGCGGGCGGAGCCGGTGAAGTCCGGGATCGGCAGCGCGGCCCGGTCCAGCTTGCCGACCGGGGTGAGCGGGATCGCCTCCAGCACCACCACGTACGCGGGCACCATGTACCCGGGCAGCACCGCGGCCACCCGCTCGCGCAGCAGCTCGACGTCGAGCGGAGCACCGGCGGCGGGCAGCACGTACGACACCAGCACGGTCGCGCCGACCGGCCCGGCGCGGCCGATGGTGACCGCGTACTCCACCCGCTCGTCGCGGGAGAGCACCGCGTCGATCTCGCCCAGCTCGATCCGCAGCCCGCGGATCTTCACCTGGAAGTCGCTGCGGCCCAGGTACTCCAGCTCGTGCCGCTCGGTCCAGCGGACCATGTCGCCGGTGCGGTACATGCGGCTGCCCGGCGCGCCGTACGGGTCGGCGACGAACCGCGCCGCGGTCATGCCGAACCGGTTGAAGTAGCCGCGGGCCAGCGCGGGCCCGGCCAGGTACAGCTCGCCGGGCACGCCGACCGGAACCGGGCGCAGCCAGCCGTCCAGCACCACCGCCGCGGCACCGCGGATCGGCCCGCCGATGGTGATCCGCTCGCCCGCGACCAGCTCGGCCGGGCCGGTGGCCCAGATGCTGAACTCGGTGGGGCCGTACTCGTTCACCATGCGCCTGCCCGGCGCCCAGCGCTCCAGCAGCTCGGGGGTCGCGGCCTCGCCCGCGACGACGAGCACGCGCAGCTCGTCCAGCCCGGCCGGCTCCATGGTGGCCAGCGCGGACGGGGTGATCACCGCGTGCGTCACCCGCTCGGTGCGGAGCAGCTCGGCCAGCGCGGCGCCGCCGTAGACCTCCGGCGGCGACACCACCAGCCGCCCGCCGGAGGCGTGCGCGCTGAGCAGCTCGTACACCGAGGCGTCGAAGCTCGGCGAGGCCACCTGCAGCGCGCTGGTCGCCGGGTCGTGGCCGAGCGTTTCCCGCTGGTAGGCGACGATGTTCGCGATGCCGCGGTGGCTGAGCAGCACCGCCTTCGGCTTGCCGGTGGAGCCGGAGGTGTAGATCAGGTAGGCGGTCTGGTCCGGGAAGATCGGGCCGCCGCGCTCGGCGTCGGTGATCGGGTCGGCGGAGACCGTCATGACCCGGCGGATCGTGTTCAGGTCGTCGAGCAGCAGCCAGTCGATGGTGCTCGGCAGCGTCTCGCCGGTCGCGGTGACGGTGACGCCGATCGGGGCCTTCGAATCGGTGAGCATGTGCTCGATCCGCTCCACCGGGTGGTTCGGGTCCAGCGGGGCGAAGGCCGCGCCGGTCTTGGCCAGCGCCCAGACCGCGACCACCGACTCCAGCGAGCGGGTCAGCGCCAGGATCACGAACACCTCGCGGCCGATGCCGCGGCGTAGCAGCATCCGCGCGAACCGGTTGGACCAGGTGTCGAGCTCGCGATAGGTCATGCTCAGGTCGCCCGCGCGCACCGCGATCGCGTCGGGGTCGAGCGCGGCGCCCGCGGTGAGCAGCTCGGGCAGGGTGCGCGGGGGGACCCCGGCGGGGCCGCGTACCGGGGCCAGCGCGGCCAGTTCGGCGTCGTCGCAGGTGCGCAGGTGGGCGAGCGGGGCGTCCGGGCGGGCCGCGAGCCGGTCGGTGAGCCGGACGAAGCGCTCCAGCAGTGGCCGCGCGGCGTCGGGGGCGAGGTGCCCGGTCAGGTACTTGAGCGTGATCTCGAGGGTGTCGCCGTCGTCGCCGCGCTGCGGGATCACCATGAGGTTCAGCGGGTAGGGGGTGGCGTCGGTGCCCGCCACGTCCAGCACCCGCATCCCGGCGATGTCCAGCGCCTGGGAGAGCGCCGCCCGGTCGATCGGGTAGGACTCGAAGACGGTGAGCGTGTCGAAGAGCTCGGCCAGCCCGATCGCCTCGTGGATGGCGGCCAGCCCGACGTGCTGGTGATCCAGCAGCCGCGCCTGCTCGGCCTGCACCCGGGCCAGCAGCGCGGCCGCGCTCTCCGCCGGGTCCAGCCGGACCCGCACCGGCAGCGTGTTGATGAAGAGCCCGATCATCTCCTCGACCCCGGGCAGCTCCGGCGGCCGCCCGGAGACCGTGCCGCCGAAGACCACGTCGGTGCGGCCGGTCAGCATGGCGAGCAGCAGCGCCCAGCCCGCCTGCACCAGGGTGTTCACCGTGGCGCCCGCGGCGCGGGCCGTACTCTCCCAGCGGGCGACGGTCGCGCGCGGCAGCTCCAGCGTGACCGCGCCGGTCTCGGTGGTCTCGATCCCGGCCAGGCTCGGCAGCGCCCGGGTGGGGGTGTCGATGCCCGCCAGCGACTCGGTCCAGGCGGCGAGCGAGGCGGCGTCGTCGCGCTCGGCCAGCCAGGCCAGGAACTCGCGGTAGGAGTGCGCGGGCGGGAGCGAGGCGGCGTCGCCCGCGGTGACGTAGAGCGTGAGCAGCTCGCGGACCAGCAGCGGCGTCGACCAGCCGTCGAGCACCAGGTGGTGATTGGTGAGGATCAGCCGCCAGGTGTCGCCGGGCAGCCGGACCAGGGTGAAGCGGACCAGCGGCGGGCGGGTCAGCTCGAAGCGGGTGCGGGCGTCGACGGCGACGATCCGATCCAGCTCGCGCTGCCTGGCCTCGGGGTCGGCCACCGCGCGCAGGTCGAGCTCGCGCCAGCCCACCTCGGCGGCGGCGACGACGAGCTGCCGCGGCCCGTCCGCGGTCTCCACGAAGGCGACCCGCAGGTTCTCGTGCCGGTCGATCACCGCCTGCGCGGCGGCGCGCAGCCGGGCCGCGTCGACCGTGCCCGCCAGGGTGAGCAGCGACTGCACGGTGTAGCCGTCGGCGGTGTCGGTGTCGTAGACGGCGTGGAAGAGCAGCCCGTACTGCAGCGGCGAGAGCGGCCACACGTCGGTGAGCGCCGGGTACTCCCGCTCCCAGCTCTCGATCTGCGGCTGGTCCAGTGCGAGCAGCGGGAAGTCGGACGGCGTCCGGCCCCCGGTCGCCGCGGCGGCGAGCGCACGCAGCGCCGACTCCCAGAGCACGGCCAGCTCGGCGACCTCGGCGGCGGTGAGCAGCCGGGCGGCGTAGGCCCAGGTGACCTCCAGCCCGGCCGCGGTGCGCACCGCGTTGATGTCGAGCGCGGCGGCCAGCGGGGCGCGGTGGTCCTGGGTGGCGGCGAACCGGCGCGGCAGCCAGGGGCCGCTGCCGTCGGTCTCGGCCCGGCCCAGGTAGTTCAGGCTGATCTGCGGCTCGGGGTGCCCGGTGAGCGCGGGCGCGGTCTCCGGGTTCAGGTAGCGCAGCATGCCGTAGCCGATGCCCCTGTCCGGCACCGCGCGCAGCTGCTCCTTGACGGCCTTGAGCGCCGCTCCCGCGTCGGCGGGGTCGATGCCGGTGAGGTCGACGGCGGCCGGGTGCACGGTGGTGAACCAGCCGACCGTGCGGGTGATGTCGGCGCCGGGCAGGATCGATTCGGCGCGGCCGTGGCCCTCCAGCGTGAAGACCGCGGTCCGCCGATCCCGCCAGTGCGTGATCGCGAGGGCGAGCGCGGTGAGCAGCACGTCGTCGGGGCCGCAGTGGAACCGCTCGGCGGTGGCGCCGAGCGCGGCGTCGGTGAGCTCCGGCGCGATGACGGTGTGCTCCTGCGCCATCGTGCCCACCACGTCGAGCGCGGGGTCGAAGGGCGCGGAGCCGATCGGCGGGTCGTCGGTGGCGGCGATGCGCTGCCAGACCGGCAGCTCGGCCGCCCTGGTGGCGGCGTGCTCGCGCTGGCCGTGCGCCCAGCGCCGGAACGAGGTGCCGACCGGGGCGAGCGTGCCGCCGAGCGCGGCGGTGGCGAGGTCGGGGAGCAGGATGCGCCAGGAGACGCCGTCGGTGACCAGGTGGTGCAGCACCAGCCAGGCCAGCGGCTCGTCCCGCTCGACGACGACCACCCGGACGACGACGCCGCGTTCCGGATCCAGCCGGTCGGCAGCGGCGTCCAGCGCGGCGTCGAGATCGGTCTCGCCGGGCACGGTCTCGATCAGGTCGCGGGCGTCGACCGCGCCGGGAGCGGCGACATCCCAGGTCCAGCCGTCGGTATTCGGGTCGCGGCGCAGGGTCGAGCGCAGCAGGTCGTGGTGGTCGAGCAGGGTCCGCAGCGCGGGGGCCAGGTCGGTGCCCGCGGGCAGCCCGATCAGCACGGCCTGGCCGAAGCGCCGCCAGTGGCCGCCCTCGAGCATGGCGTGCACGATCGGGGTCGGCTCGACCGGACCCGTTCCGCCGCCGGGCAGTTCGCGCACCGCGACCGCGGTGACGTCGGTGGCGACGGCGGCCAGCGCGGCCACGGTCTTGCGCTCGAACACGTCGCGGGCGCCGAAGCCGAGCCCGGCGGCCTTGGCCCGGGACACCAGCTGGATGGAGACGATGCTGTCGCCGCCGAGCGCGAAGAAGCTCTCGTCCACGCCGACCGACTCCAGCCCGAGCACCTCGGCGAAGAGCCGCGCCAGCAGCTCCTCGCGCGGTGTCGACGGTGCCCGGCCGGTGCTCGCGCCTACGCCGAAATCGGGCGCGGGCAGCGCCTTCCGGTCCACCTTGCCGAGCGGGGTCAGCGGGACGTGGTCCAGCAGCAGCACCACCGACGGCACCATGTACGAGGGCAGCGACTCCCCGGCGGCCGCCTTCAGCGCCTCCGGGTGCGGCGCGGTACCCGGCCGCGGCAGCACGTAGGAGACCAGCGCGGTCGCCCCGGACGGGGTCTCGGCCCCGACGGTGAGCGCGAACTCGACCTCGGGGTGCCGGTGCAGCGCCGCGTCGATCTCGCCCAGCTCGATCCGGAAACCGCGCACCTTCACCTGGAAGTCACTGCGGCCCAGGTACTCCAGCTCGAAGCGGTCGGTCCAGCGCACCAGGTCGCCGGTGCGGTACATGCGCTCGCCCGCGGCGTACGGGTTCGCCACGAAGCGGGCGGCGGTGAGCCCGGTGCGGCGGTGGTAGCCGCGCGCCAGCCCCGGCCCGGCCAGGTACAGCTCGCCGGTGGTGCCCGCGGGCACCGGGCGCAGCCAGGGGTCGAGCACCACCGCGGCGACCCCGGGCTGCGGGGTGCCGATGGTGACCGGGGCGTCCGGGTCGAGCGGGCCGGTGAGCGTCGCGGTGACCGTGGTCTCGGTGGGGCCGTAGCCGTTCAGCAGGGTGCGGCCGGCCCAGCGGGTCACCAGCTCCGGCGGGCAGGCGTCGCCGCCGACCACGACGGTGCGCAGCGCGGGCAGCGTGGCGGGGTCGAGCGAGCCGACCACGGTCGGGGTGACGTTCAGGTGCGTCACTCCGTTGCCGTGCAGCACCGCGGCCAGCTCCGCGCCTGCGTAGGCCGACGGTGGGACGACGGCGAGCGTGGCGCCGCGCGCCAGCGTCACCAGGATCTCCTCCACCGAGATGTCGAAGCTCGGCGAGACCGCGTGCGCGACCACGGAATCGGCGGTGACGCCGAAGCCGTCGCCGGAGCCGGTGACCAGCCCGGCCAGGCCGCGGTGCGGCACCACGACGCCCTTGGGCAGCCCCGTCGAACCCGACGTGTAGATGACGTAGGCGGCCTGGTCCGGATGCACCCGGACGGCGGGCGGCTCGGTGCGGTGCCCGGCGATCCTGGCCGCGGTGGCGGGATCGTCCAGCACCAGCCAGTCGATCCGGCCCGGCAGCGCGGCGGCGACCGTCACGCCGGTGACGACGCCGCTGTCGGAGAGCATGTGCTCGATCCGGTCGGCGGGGTAGGTGGGGTCGATCGGGACGAAGGCGGCACCGGTGCGCGCCACGGCCAGGGTGGCGAGGACGGAGTCGACGGAGCGCGGGATCGACACCGCGACAGCGCGTTCCGGCCCGGCACCGCGGGCGACGAGCTCGCGGGCCAGCTGCGCGGTGCGGGCATCCAGCTCGGCGTAGGTGAGCGCGCCGCCGTCCCCGGTGAGCGCGACGGCACTCCGGTCGAGCTCGATGCCCGCGGCGATGATCTCGGGCAGCGTCCGCACGGCGGGGCCCGCCGCGCCGTGTCGCGGTGCCAGCTCCGCGCGCTCGGCATCGGTGAGCACGGTGAGCCCGGCCAGCGGAGAATTCGGCCCGGCGGCAAGGAAGCGGTGCAGGAAGAGCAGGAAGCGGCGGTGCTGCGCGGCCAGCTCGGCCTCGCTGTAGAGGTTGGCGTTGCCCTGGAAGTCGATGTGCGTGCTCTCGCCGCCGACGCCGGGGTAGAGATTCACGAAGAGGTCGTCGATCAGCCCGGAGGTGAGCACGTGCAGCCGCCCGGTCACGGCGCCGAGCCGGATCCTGGTGTCCACCATCATGAGGTTCACCGACGGGCCGAAGGAGACCGCCTCGTCCATGGCGCGGCCCTGGTCGCGGAAGATGTCCTCCTGGCGGTAGCGCTGGCGGCGCAGCGCGCCGGTCAGCTCGCCCTGCGCGGCCCGGATCACGGAGCCGACCGTGGTCGCCGGGCCCACCGCGAGCCGCAGCGGGACCACATTGGCGATCATCCCGCCGGAGCGGCGCAGGCTCGCCGTCGTGCGCGCCGAGACCGGCAGCGAGAGCACCACCTCCGGCGCGCCGGTCATGGCGGCCAGGTAGGCGCCGAAGGCCGCGACGACGGTCGGGGCGACACCGGAGTTCACCGCCGCCGCCACCGAATCCAGCAGCGCCGCGGTGCTTTCCGGCAGCGCGCCGGAGACCAGGGTGGGGTGGCCGTCGACCGCGGCGACCCGCCCGGCCAGGCTCACCGGGTCGGCCATCCCGGCCAGGTGCTCCAGCCAGTACTCGCGGTCGGTGCCGAACCGGCCGGACTCGCGGTAGGCGCGGTCCGCGGCGACGATGGTGCGCAGGTCGTCGGCCTTGGCGGCGGGCGGGTCGACGCCGTCCACCGCCGCGTTGTACAGCTCGCCGGTGCGCTGCACCATGGCGAGCGCGCCCATGCCGTCCAGCACCAGGTGGTGGATGCGCGAGTACCAGTACCAGCGGTCCTCCGCGATCCGCAACACCGCCACGTGCACCAGCCGGTCGGCGGCGGGATCCAGCGGCGCCCGGTACTCGGCCCGCATCCACGCCTGCGCCGCCGCCTCCGGGTCCGGCTCGGCGCGCAGGTCGAGCAGCTCCAGGCTGTCGTCCAACGAGGGGTCGACCAGCTGGTACGGCCTGCCGTCGGCCTCCCCGATCCGCAGGTAGCCGGTGCCGAACTCGCGGCCCGCCCGCCGTGCCGCGCGCTCCAGCTCGGCGACGTCGACGGCGCCGCTCAGCTCGACGTACTGCGCGATGGAGATGGGCGTCGCACCGGCGATGTGCTGCGCGAACCAGATCCCGAGCTGCGCCGCGGAGAGCTCGAACGAGCCGTCGGGGGCACGGGTGACCGGGGGAGTGAGCTGCTGCATGGAGACGTCCTTCTACCCGCGACCGCGGGACGGCGATCGGGTTCAGGCGGAGCGGTCGGCCACGGTGATCGTGGAGTCCGACCCGACCAGGTAGCGGCGCAGCGTGGCGGGCTCGTCCAGGATCAGCCAGCGCACGTCGTCGGTCAGCCGCGTCCGGCGCGCCCGATGCGTGATCCCGAGCGCGGTGCCCGCGGGCAGCGCGCCGTCCCCGACCGGAAGCGGAATCCCGCGCACCTTGGCGATCGCGCGCTCGGCCACGGCGGCCTCGACCGGGGAATCGATCGCGATGGCGATCACCGCACCCGCCTTCGCGCCCATCCCGAGCAGCATCCGGGCCAGCCGGTTGGACCAGCGGTGCAGCTCTTCGGCGGTCAGGTCGGTGTCGGTGTCGGAGACGACGACGGTGTTCCGGTCGGCGGGGTGCCGGGGCGCGGTGGAAGGCATGAGGGGGTCCTTCGGATCGAGCGTACGAGGGGTACCTCAAATACTCCGCCCGCGGCGGCCATCCCGATATGACCCCAGCGAGTGTGTGCGCACCTCCGAGGGGTTGCGAATCCGCACCCTTGGTGAGGCGATCCGCGGGTGGCCGCCCGTCGAACGGCCACCGCCGCGCCTCGGTCGGCCCCGGCCCCGCGCCTCAGTCGGCCCGTGCCCCGCGTCTGCGGGTGATGTAGTGGTCGGCCGCGGCCCGGCCCGCGTGCGAGAGCCCGACCGCTAGCAGTCCGGCGATCAGGGCGAGCGGGAGCTCGTAGCCCCCGTCGCTGTTCCAGAAGCCGCTGTCCCAGTGCGCGTACCAGATGGCGCCGAGCATGTTCAGGATGAGCAGCAGCGAGACGATCGGCAGCAGCAGGCCGATGATGAGGAAGATCCCGCCGAGGAACTCGACCCAGGTGGAGTACTGCGCGGCGATCCCGGGCGCGGGGATCCCCATGGCATCGAAGCCCTTCTCCACATTGGAGATTCCGTTCGTGTGCAGCTTCTGCCAGCCGTGCATGACGAAGATGAAGCCGAGGATCAGGCGGGCCAGGAAGAGCGCCGCGTCGCGTGAGCCGTACATGTCGGTCCTTCCGTCGCTGATAGCCACTCGGCATGACAATATCGCGCCGAGGCTCGCACGGCGATGGTCGACAAATTACGCCAGCTGACTTAATCTCGCGGACGAACGATCGGAGCGAGATGGCACGGCACAGTGAAGTGGCCCGCGGCGCGCTCATGGACGCCGCCGAGGAGCTCTACGGCCGGGACGGCATCGACCAGGTGTCGAACCGGCGGATCGCCGAGCGCGCGGGCAATGCCAACCACTCCGCGGTCGCCTACCACTTCGGCGACCGGGACGGCCTGATCACCGCCATGCTCGACCGCTACACCGAGCAGTCCGAGCCGCTGCGCGCCGACCTGCTTGCCGCACTCGGCCCCGACCCCACGCTGGTCGAGCTGCTGCGCTGCCTGGTGCTGCCCGCGGTCCGCGGCCTGCTCGACCGGCCCGCGCCCGGCTGGCGGGCCCGCTTCCTGAACCAGGTGCGCGCCACGCCATCCACCGCCGCGCTGCTGGAGCGCCCGGTCGCCGGGAAAACCGCCACCGCCGCCATCATGGCCGCCACCGGGGAGCGGCTTCGCCACGTCGACCAGCCGGTGCTGAACGGCCGCGGCTGGATGCTCACCGGCATGGTCTTCGAGGTCTGCGCCGCCTACGAGGCCGAGGTCGCGGCGGGCGAGCGCGAGCCCGACTGGGCCGCGCTCGGCTGCTTCCTCACCGACGCCGCGGCGGGCATGCTCGCCGCCCCCGTCACCGCTCCCGGCGGCTTCGCCCCGGCCCCCACGCTCATCCAGCTCTGAGAGGACCCCCATGACCGGACGTGTAGCAGGCAAGGTCGCGCTGATCACCGGCGCGGCGCGCGGGCAGGGCCGGGCGCACGCCGTGCGCCTCGCCGAGGAGGGCGCTGGCATCATCGCCGTCGACCTCGCAGGCCCGCTGCCCGGCGTGCCCTACGACTCGCCGACCCCCGACGACCTGGACGAGACCGTCCGCCTGGTCGAGAAGGCGGGCGGGCGGATCGTCGCGAGCATCGCCGACGTCCGCGACATCGACGCCATGCGCGGCGCCGCCGACGCCGGGGTCGCCGAGCTGGGCAGGCTCGACATCGTGATCGCCAACGCCGGCATCTGCATCCCGAACGCCTGGGACGCCATCAGCCCGCAGGAGTTCCGCGACGTCATCGACACCAACGTGATCGGCGTCTGGAACACCGTCACCGTCACCGCCCCGCACCTGATCGCGGGCGGCCGCGGCGGCTCGATCGCGCTCATCAGCTCCTACGCCGGGGTCAAGATGCAGCCGTTCATGGTGCACTACACCGCGAGCAAGCACGCCGTCACCGGCATGGCCCGCGCCTTCGCCGCCGAGCTCGGCAAGCACGAGATCCGGGTCAACTCGGTGCACCCGGGCGGGGTGAACACGCCGATGGGCTCGGGCAACATGCAGGCCGCCATCGCCGCCGCGGGCGAGACGAATCCGCTGCTCGGGAACATGGGAACCCCGTTCCTGCCGCGCTGGGCCGCCACCGCCGAGGAGATCGCCGACGCCGTGCTCTTCCTGGTCAGCGACGAATCGAAGTACATCACCTCGATCCCGCTCTCCATCGACGGCGGGGCCTCGCACTACTGACCGGAGACCGGGCGCGGCGAATCCGTCAGCACGAAAGCTCTTTTTCGGGGAGAATAGTGTCGGCGGGTTGGGTAATGCTGTGCCCGATCGCCTTGTTTCGCCCGAAGGAGTCCGTCGTGAGCAATATCGATCAGGCCCCGCTCTTCAGTCATCTCGAGGCCGCGGTCGCCACCGGCACCGCCCCCGAGACCGCCGTCCCGCTGCCGGTTTTCAGCAGCGGTGAGCGCACCGTCGCCCGCGAGGACGGGCGGCCCGGGCGGTAGCCGGGCAAGGGTCTCGCGCAGCGCGAGCGAAACGGAATTTCCCCGCTCGGTCGGTCGTTCCGCATCGGTATGCAGATCGGAATCAACACCTTCCTGACCGACGAGGGGATCGGCCCGCTGGAACTGGGGCGGGCACTGGAGGAGCGCGGCTTCGAATCGCTGTTCCTCGCGGAGCATTCGCACATCCCGCTGAGCCGGGAGACGGCCTACCCGGCCGGCGGTGAGCTGCCCCGGGTGTACTACCGGACGCTCGACCCGTTCGTGGCCTTCGCGGGGATCGCGGCGGTCACCGAGCGGCTGGTGCTCGGCACCGGGGTCACGCTGCTGATCCAGCGCGATGTGCTGCACACCGCCAAGGAGGTCGCGACGCTCGACCGGATCTCGAACGGCCGGGTGGTGTTCGGCGTCGGCGTCGGCTGGAACCGCGAGGAGATGGCCGACCACGGCACCGATCCGCGCACCAGGGGCGCGCTGCTCGACGAGCAGTTGCAGGTGCTCACCAGGACCTGGACCGAGGAGACGGTCGAGTTCCACGGCGAGCACCTCGACTTCGCGCCGTTCCAGGCGTGGCCGAAGCCGGTGCAGCGGCCGCACCCGCCGATCTTCGTCGGCGGCGCGGAGGCGGCGGCGAAGCGCGCCCGGCGGCTCGGCTTCGGCTGGATCCCGAACGGCGTCGGCAGCCCGGCGGCGGTCGCCGAGCAGCTCGCGCCGTTCCTGGACAGCGGGCTGCCGATCGCGGTCACCCCGGCCCCGGCCGACCCGGCGGTGCTCGACACCTACGCCGCGGCGGGCGCGGTCCGCGCGACCCTGAAGCTGGAGACCCTGCCCGAGGACGAGACGCTGCGCGTGCTGGACGATCTCGCGAAGCTCGCCGCCCGCTACGCGGGCTGACCGGCGCTGCGGATCGGGTTCGCGGTGGGGAAGGTGATGGCGGGCAGCGTGACCCACATGCGCACCCGCGTCCCCTCCTCGGTGTGCTCGATCTCCACGTCCTCGGTCAGCGCCTTCATCATCTCGATGCCGCGGCCGCGGTAGCCGGGGTCCGCGGCGCGCGGCTTCCAGTCGCCGTCGTCGCGGACCACGATGACGACGGTCTCGGTGTCGCACTCGGCCGCCAGCACCACCCGGCCCGGGCGCTTGTGCAGGTAGGCGTGCTCGACGCTGTTGCTGCAGGCCTCGTTGGCGGCGGCCACCAGGTCGGCGGCCAGGTCGTGCGGCACCGCGGCGGCGGCGAACCACGCCTTGAGCGTGCGGCGCAGCACGGTGAGCTGCTCGGCGGCTGCGGGCACGTCGAGCAGCAGCGGCGCCGGCGGCTGCCGGTAGACCACCATGGCGACGTCGTCGTCGTACCCGGCGGCCGGGCGCAGCCTGCTCAGCACGGCGTCCGCGACCTCGCGCGGCAGCCGCCCCGGCGTCCCGGCCAGCACGTCGGCGATCTGCGCGAAGCTGTCGTCGATGTCGACGCCCCTGCGCTCCACCAGCCCGTCGGTGAAGAGCACCAGCGTGGCGCCGGGCGGAAGCGCGGTGCTCGCCTCCGGCCTGCGCGGCGTGTCGAAGGTGGCCAGCGGCACCGCGCGCCCGCCCTCCAGCAGCCGCCCGACCTCGCCGACGTCGGCCAGGATCGGCGGCATGTGCCCGGCGCTGCTGTACCGGACGACGCCGCGCACCGGATCGAGCACCGCCGCGCAGACCGTCGTGCACATGGCGCCGGGGATCCGCGCCGCCACCGCGTCCAGCTCGGCCAGCAGCTGCGCCGGACCGGCCCCGCGCAGCAGCAGCGCCCGCGCGGCCGTGCGCAGCTGGCCCATCACCACCGCGGCGGAGAGCCCGCGGCCGACGCAGTCGCCGACCACGACGCCGATGGTGCCGTCGCGCAGCGGCACCACGTCGTACCAGTCGCCGCCGATCTCCAGCGGCGGCAGCGCCGGCTCGTAGTGCACCGAGAAGCGCGGCGGCAGCTCGATCGGGCCGAGCATGGCCCGCTGCAGCGTGAGCGAGGTGGCGCGGGCCTGGTCGAAGTTGCGCGCCCGCTGCATCGCCAGGCTCAAGTGCCCGATCAGCAGCGAGAAGAGCGTGCGGTCGGCGGCGGCCACCGCGCGCGGGGCGGCGAAGCGCAGCCAGAGCGCGGCATCCCCGGTCTCGCCGAGCGGGGCGACGATGCCCGCGGCGCTGTCCAGGCCGTCCGGCAGCACCTGCAGCGAGCGCGGCGAGCGGCGCCGCGCCCGCTCCAGCAGCGCCCTGGTCTCCTGGTCCGGCCCGTCCGGGACCGCGCGCGCCGGGACGTCGGCGAACTCGTCCTCGTCCGGGCGGTCCGGGCCGGAGGTGTAGATCTCCGGCTCCGCGGTGCGCGCGGGCCAGACCGCGACGACGGCCTCGGCCGCGCCCGCGGTGCGGCGCAGCTCGTCCAGCCCGACGGCGAGCACCTCGGCCACGCTGGTGGCCGCGCCGACCGCGGTCGCCAGCCGGGAGGCGGCCTGGTCGCGGGCCTGCGCGTCGTGCTCGGCGGTGACGTCACGGATGGTGCCGACGACGATGCGCTCGTCGTTCTCCGGCTTCACCAGCGTGCTCGTGCTCACCGCGAGCCAGACCTTGCGGCCGTCCCGGTGCTGGATCGGCATCACCCAGCGCAGCGACTCGCTGCCGAGGTCGGGGTAGCGCGGCGCGGCGGGCGGCGACCACGGGTGCGGCAGCGCGAACGGGACGTCGCCGGGGCCGTAGCCGGTGAGCGCGCCGAACGCCGAGTTCACCTCGACGACGGTGCCGTCCGCCTCGGCCACGAAGAAGCCGTCCTGCAGCGACTCCACCAGCGCGGTGCGGAAGGCGTCGCGCCCGGCCAGGTCGTCGGCGCGGGTGCGCTGCTGCTCGTAGGCCTTGGTGCCGTCCAGGTAGCCGCGGGTGGCGATGTCGAGCGCGGCCAGCGTCTGCAGCAGGAACTCCAGCGCGTTCTCCGCGATCCGCTGGTCCGGCGCCGCGGGCGAGCGCTGCGCGGCCTGCGCCACCCGGAAGTGGTTCTCGGTGAGGTCGAGCAGGCTGATCCGCTCGACGAGGGCGCGCCTGCCGAGTTCGTACCCCTCACCGAGCCCGCCCTGCTCCGGCGCCGCCAGGTGCCTGCGCAGCACCGCCGCGTAGTCGTCGAGGAAGGCGGTGAGCACCGCACCGGCGTCGTCGCCGCGCTCCCCGGCGTCCATCGTCATGCCACCGGGTCGGTGGCGCCGCGGTGCCGCGCCGCGAGGACGAGGGCGTCGTCGGTGGCCTTGGCGTAGGTCTCCAGGATCGCGGCGGTGATGTCGGCGGTGGAGCGGGCCAGGTCGACGGCGCCGTCGGAGTCGGCGAGGATGCCGTCGGTGTACATGAGCAGCAGGTCGCCCGGGCGCACCGGAATGCTCTGCGGCTGCAGCGTCGGCGGCAGCCGGTAGCCGACGATCCCCGCGGTGAGCAGCATGGTGGCGCGCACCGCGATCCCGGCCGGGCCCGCGGTCAGCACCCGCGACTCCACATTGCCGACGCCGAGCCAGTGCACCGTCTCGTCGGCGCCGAACGAGGCGAGCGAGACCGCCGCGCCCCTGGTGTCGGCCATCGCCCGGTGGCACAGCACCAGCAGCACGTCCAGCGGCTCCGAGCGGTTCTCCGCGAGCACCCGCGCCGCCCGGTCCGCCGCCTCGGCGGCACCGCTGCCGTGCCCGAGCCCGTCCAGCACCCCGAAGAGCACCCGGCCGCCGCCCGCGTCCAGCACCACGCCGCGGTCACCGGAGGTTTCGTGGCCGGGGTAGGGCCGGCCGGCGACCGCCCACTCGACCCGGTCGACGAAACCGTGGTCAAACATTCTCCGGTACCCACTTCCACATCTCGATGAGGGTCCCCTGCCCGGGATTCGAGTCGACCGTGAGCCGGTCCATGAGCCTGCGCGCGCCGGGCAGCCCGAGCCCGAGGCCGCGGCCGGTGGAGTAGCCGTCCTCCAGCGCCCTGGTGATGTCGCGGATGCCCGGCCCCTGGTCCTCGGCCTGCACGATGAGCGCGCGCCTGCCCTCGCGCTCGTCGACGAGCAGCCGGATCTCGCCGGTACCCGCGTAACTGGTGATGTTGCGGGCGATCTCGGAGATGGCGGTGGAGATCATCGTGCGGTCGGTGAGCGAGAAGCCGAGCTCGGCCGCGAGCTCGCGGCCTGCCTGACGCGCGATCACGATGTCACCCGACACCTTGACCAGGATCACGTGGCTCTCAGCGGCCACTGTCACGGCCGTCTCGGTGGCGTCGGGAGGTCTTGGCGTTCAGCCAGGCCAGGCCCTCTTCGAGGTCGAGCGCGGTGTGCATGTCCTCGAAGGTCAGCCCGAGCTGCACCATGGCGAACGCGACCTCGGGTTGCAGCCCGACGATCACCGTCTCGGCCCCCCGCAGCTGCGTCATGTGCGCGATGGTACGCAGCGACCGTGCGGCGAACGAATCCATGATGTCGATGGCCGTGACGTCGACGATGATGCCGTTCGCGCGGTATTTGCTGACCTGCCGCATCAGGTCGTCCTGCAGCCGTTCGGTGTCGGCGTCGGTGAGTGCGGACTGCACCGACGCGATCAGATAGGTGCCCTGCTTGAGAATCGGAACCGGCATCTGCCCGCCAGCCCGTTCAGCGGCCGTCGCGCTCGATGAGCCGGTCCGTGACCCGGGTGACCTCGTAGCCGAGCAGCCGCTCCGCCTCCTCGATGCCGCCCTGCAGGTCACCGACCGCGTTCATCTTGGACAGATCGAGGCCGATGGTGACCAGGGTGAGCGCGATATCCGACGAGAGCCCGGTGATGATCACGTTCGCGCCCATCAGCCCGGAGGCGTCGACCGTCTGCACCAGGTGGTTGGCGACCGTCGAGTCGATGTTCGGCACACCGGTGATGTCGATGACCACCACCTTGGCGCGATTGGCCCGGATCGCGCGCAGCAGCTGCTCGGTGAGCTGACGCGCGCGCTGGCTGTCCAGCACGCCGATGATCGGCAGGATGAGCAGCTGCTCGCGCACCTGCAGCACCGGGGTGGACAGCTCGCGGATGGCCTCCTGCTGCTGCCGGATGACGCGCTCGCGCTCCTGCACGAAGGAGATGGCGACCGTGCTCGCGATCCGGTTCGCGGCCGGCTCGTAGGCGTCGAGCACGTGGTTGAGCAGGTTGAAGTCCGACTGGTACTTCTCGAACAGCGAGCGGGCCAGCACATCCCGCAGCAGCAGCACGATGCCGAGCACCTCGTCGGTCTCGACGCCGCGCGGGATGATGCGCTCGGAGAGATCGCGGGCGTAGGCCTGCAGCGCCTCGACGCTGCCGGTCTCCAGCACGGCCACGTAATTGTCGTAGACCGAGGTGATTTCGGAGAAGATCTCCTCCGGGGTCATCGCGGTCAGCAGCTGCGCGTCGGTGATCCGGCGCGCCCACTCCTCGCGCAGCGCGGTGCGATTCTGCCGCAGGTGCTCCACGAGCTGGGGCAGCAGGTTGTCGACCGGCCCCGCTACGAGCGGATCCGCCGAAAGGCTCATGGACACCTCGGACATGGAATTCCAGGCCCCTTCTCATCGGTTGGACGGGGTAGTTCTGCCGGTCGGACAGGTCGGCACCGAGCCTACTCATACCCCATCGGGACCGCCCCCCAAACCTGCGGGTAGCTCGGCGGCAGCCGGGGCGGGCACCGCGAAGCCCGCGGCGAGCGCGGCCAGCGCCCGATCCAGGTAGACCGTGAGGTCGTCGTCGGCGCGGCCGAGCCAGGCGTCGAAGGCGGCGCGCGCGGTCGCCAGGGTGGCCCGCCCGATCGCCAGCGGGAGGAGCTCGTCGGGGGTACCGCCCAGCCTGCGTGCGGCGAATTCGCTGACCGCCCGCTCCCAGGCGTCGTAGTGCGCGCCCGCGGTGGCCGCCAGCCCCGGAACCGTTGCCAGCAGATGCATCCTGGTGCGCAGCTCCGGGACGTCCTCGGCGCGATAGGCATTGGCCGCGACCACCACCCGGCGCACCGCCGTCATCATCGGGACGTCGTCGGCGACGGTCGCGAAGAGGCCGCGCAGCGTCGTCACCTCGTCGTCGAACTGGTACCAGAGCAGCTCGCCCTTGCTCGGGAAGTAGCGGAAGAAGGTGCGCTCGCTGATCCCGGCGGCCGCCGCGATCTGGTCCACCGTGGTGTCCTCGAAGCCGCGCTCGGTGAACAGCTCGAGCGCGATGAGCTCGAGCTGGCGGCGGCTGGTGCCGCGCGGCCTGCCGCGGGTGCGGGTGTTCGCCTGCTCGGTCACCGGGCGATTATCGCAGGCTTGATTTTGTCAGTCGGTGACGTTAATGTTCTCGTCGTGGCCGAACTCACATCGCAGGGTCGCGCGGGCGCCGAAGTGGCCGCGCTCACCTGGCCTGACGTGGGTGCGCACGGCCGCGCGGCGATCCTCGTCGTTCCGCTGGGGGCGACCGAGCAGCACGGGCCGCACCTGCCGCTTTCGACCGACACCGACCTTGCTGTTTTTCTCTGTACGCGGCTGGCGAGTGCCCGGCCGGATGTCCTGGTGGCGCCCGCGCTGCCGTACGGGTCCAGTGGAGAGCACGCCGGGTTCCCCGGCACGCTCTCCATCGGACAGGCCGCCCTGGAGCTGGTGCTGGTCGAGCTGTGCCGCTCGGCCACCGACTTCCTCGACCGGGTGCTGCTGGTCAGCGGGCACGGTGGGAATGCCGAGCCGCTGCGGCGGGCCGCTGTGCTGCTGCGGAGCGAGGGCCGCGACGTGCAGTTCTTCCTGCCGCGGTACCCCGGCGACGCACACGCCGGGCGCAGCGAGACGGCGCTGCAGCTCGCGCTCGACCCCGCGCGGGTGCGGCTCGACCGCGCCGAGCCGGGGGAGACCGGGCCGCTCCGCGACCTGCTCCCCGCACTGCGGGCGGGCGGCGTCGCCGCCGTCAGCGCCAACGGCGTACTCGGCGACCCGACCGGCGCCACCGCCGACGAGGGGACGGTCCTCCTGGACCGCCTCGTCACAGACCTGATCGAGCGCACCGGCCAGTGGTGGCCGGTGTCCTCCCCGGAAAGGATCCGACGATGAATCCCTGGTTCGAGACCGTGGCCGAGGCCCAGCGGCGAGCGAAGAAGCGGCTGCCCAAGCCGGTGTACGGCGCGCTGATCGCCGGCTCCGAGCGGGGGCAGACCATCGAGGACAACCAGAAGGCGTTCACCGAACTCGGCTTCGCCCCGCACGTCGCCGGGCCGATCGGCGAGCGCTCGCAGGCCACGACGGTGCTCGGGCAGAGCGTCTCCATGCCCGTGCTGATCTCGCCCACCGGCGTCCAGGCCGTGCACCCCGACGGCGAGGTCGCGGTCGCCCGCGCCGCTGCCGCCCGCGGGGTCGCGATGGGGCTCAGCTCGTTCGCGAGCAAGCCCGTCGAAGAGGTGATCGCGGCCAACCCCGCGACCTTCTTCCAGCTGTACTGGAGCGGGTCCAAGGACGACATCCTCCTGCGGATGGCGCGGGCGAAGGCGGCCGGTGCGGTCGGGTTGATCCTCACCCTGGACTGGTCCTTCTCGCACGGCCGCGACTGGGGGAGCCCGGAGATCCCGCAGGGCCTCGACTTCCGCACCATGCTCAAGTTCGCCCCCGCCACCATCGTCAAGCCGCGCTGGCTCACCACCTACCTGAAGTCGCGCACCCTGCCCGACCTCACCGTGCCGAACCTGGTCACCGGCGACGCGAAGGCCCCCGGCTTCTTCGCCGCCTACGGCGAGTGGATGGGCACCCCGCCGCCGGACTGGTCGGACGTGCGCTGGGTGGTCGAGAGCTGGGACGGGCCGGTGCTGCTCAAGGGCGTCATCCGCGTCGATGACGCGCAGCGCGCGGTCGACGCCGGGGTCGCCGGCATCTCCGTCTCCAACCACGGCGGCAACAACCTGGACGGCACCCCCGCCGCCATCCGCGCCCTGCCCGCCATCGCGGACGCGGTCGGGCACGACATCGAGGTCCTGCTCGACGGCGGCATCCGCCGCGGCAGCGACGTGGTCAAGGCCGTCGCGCTCGGTGCCCGCGCGGTGCTGATCGGCCGCGCCTACCTGTGGGGTCTGGCGGCGAACGGGCAGGCCGGGGTCGAGAACGTGCTGGACATCCTGAAGGGCGGGATCGACTCCGCGCTGCTCGGGCTGCGCAAGACCAGCATCCACGACCTCGACCGGGACGACATCGTCGTCCCCCAGGGTTTCGTCCGCGACCTCGGGGCCCCGGTCGCCCCCGCCCGCACCCTGGACACCGCTACCTCGGCCTGATCACGCTCCCGACCGGACCGGGGCCTGGTTCAGCTCGCGCAACGCGGTGCGCAGGCCCCGGCGTTCGCCGGTGACGGGGTCGACCCCGAAGTGGTCCGACAGCCCCTCCCTGATGGCGAAGCGGAGTTCGGACGCCGTTTCCGGCGCGTCGTCGGCGGTCGCGGCCAGCAGGCCGTTCGGCACCGAGAGCTTGGCGATGGTGCGGAAGGTCTGCAGGTATTGGTGGCCGATGGAGCCGGTCGTGTAGGGGAGGTCGTATTTGTCGCAGAGGGCGCGGACCCGCACCCCGATCTCCTCGTACCGATTGCTGGGCAGATCCGGGAAGAGGTGGTGCTCGATCTGATGGCTGAGGTTGCCACTCATGAAACGCATGAGCGGACCCGCGTGGAAGTTGGCGGAGCCCAGCATCTGGCGCAGGTACCAGCGCGGCTGGTCCTCCTCGGCGAATTCCTGCTTCGTGAACTTCTCGGCACCGTCCGGGAAATGGCCGCAGAAGATCACCATGTACGACCAGTAGTTCCGGACGATATTGGCGGTGGCATCGGCGGTGAGCGTCGTCTTCCAGTTCTTCCCGGCCAGCGCGGGGAAGATCAGGTAGTCCTTGGCGGCCTGCTTGCCGACCTTGGTGCCGATGACGCGCAGGTCGCGGAAGACCTGCCCCCAGCTCTTCTCCTTCTTGCGGATCTTCTCGACCTCGAGGTGGTGCAGCGCGACACCCCACTCGAAGAAGGTCGCCAGCAGGAAGTTGTAGACCGGATTACCGACGTTCCACCACAGCCACCGCTGGTCGCGGGTGATGCGCAGGATTCCGTAGCCGACATCGTCGTCCATTCCGACGATATTGGTGTACTTGTGGTGCACGAAATTGTGCGAATGCTTCCACTGCACGCTGGGGCAGGTGGTGTCCCATTCCCACGACGAGGAATGGATCTCCGGGTCGTTCATCCAGTCCCACTGCCCGTGCATGACGTTGTGCCCGAGTTCCATGTTCTCGATGATCTTCGCGGCCGAGAGCAGGGCGGTACCCGCCAGCCACGCGGCCTTGCGATTGCTGAACATGAGCGTCGCGCGCCCACCGGCGGCCAGCGCCCGCTGGAACGCGATGGTGCGGTGGATGTATCGGGAGTCGCGCTCGCCGCGGGACTCCTCGATATCGCGGCGGATGGCGTCGAGTTCGGCGCCGAGCGCCTCGATGTCCTCGGCGGTCAGGTGCGCGTAGACGTCGATATCGGTGATGGCCACCGAACCTCCTACAGGTCGAGCGTGCATTCTCCGGACACGGTGCTGATGCAGGTCTGAATTCGTTCCCCTTCGCGCCGCTCCTCGCCGGTGCGGAGGTCGCGGGCATATCCCCCCGCCAGCAGGACGACGCAGGTCTGGCAGATGCCCATCCGGCAGCCGAAGGGAAGGGCGACGCCCAGGTTCTCCCCGGCCTCGAGCAGTGTTGTCGCGCCGTCGATCTCGGCCTTCTTGCCGGAGACGGCGAAGTGCACCGTCCCGCCCTCGCCACCGTGGTCGGTCCGGGCGATCGTGAATCGCTCGGTGTGCAGGCGCTGCCGCAGCCCGCCCGCCTCGTACTGCGACTCCATGGCGTCGAGCAGCGCGGGCGGCCCGCACGCCCAGCAGTCCCGCTCCCGCCAGTCCGGGACCCACTCGTCGAGCCGCGCGGCGTCGAAATTGCCCATCTCGCGGGTGAGCTGCAGGGTCAGGTCGTAGCCGTCGGTCGCGTCCGCGCGGGATTGCATCTCGTCCAGGAAGATGACGTCGTCGCGGGTCGGCGCGGAGTGGATGTGCCGGATGTCGGGCCCCCGGCCGTGCGCCGTGAGCGACCGGAGCATCGCCATCACCGGGGTGATCCCGCTGCCCGCGGTCACGAACAGGATCTTCCCCGGCACCGGTTCGGGCAGGTGGAAGTCGCCCTTCGGCGCGGCCAGCCGGATGATCGTGCCGGGTTCGACGCCGTCGACCAGGTGGGTCGAGAGGAACCCGTCGGGATTCGCCTTGACCGTGATCGACAGCGTCTTGTCCCCGGTATCGCCGATCGAGGTGAGCGAGTAGGACCGCCAGTGCAGGCGGCCCGCGATCTGCAACCCGATGCCGACGTACTGCCCCGGCCGGTAGGTCGCCGGGAAGCCCCAGCCCGGCCGGATGACGACGGTGGCCGAGTCGGCGGTCTCCTTCACGACCTCGACCACCTTGCCGCGCAGTTCGCGCGCGGTCCAGAGCGGATTGATCAGGCGCAGGTAGTCGTCCGGGAGCAGTGGCGTGGTGGCCCGCGCCACCAGCCCGCGCACGATATTGACCGGCGGTCTCGTCGCGTCGACGTCCGCAGCCGGCCGTTTACTCCACTTCAGCAGGTCCATCGGCAGCCCCTCACTTCTGTGCACGACCGTACACCCGAGCTGTTCGTGCGGTGCGGATATCGTCCAGTCGCTGTGCAGCACGCGGGATGTCTCGGCTCTTCGAGGCATCGGCACCGACATCATGCGTGAGGTATACCACCGTAGGCGGGAACGCATGCGCGGCCACAACGTTCATTTTTCAGTGGACATCTGTACGCTGACGCAATCCGGCCGGGGGATCGCCGGGGATGTCGCTCCCGGGGGGAGTACCCCGCGGAATACTCCGCACTCGGTGCAGTCTTCTTCGATCAACCGCTCCGCAGGAAACCTCTTTGCGGTGGGCCCGGTTCGCGGGTGAAGGAGGGCGCCGAGCTGGACGCCGAAGTAGAGCCGCCCGGCGGCTACGACTCGGGCGCGAGCTGTCGTTCGCGCCCGGCGTACCGGGAACGCATCGGTTCCCCGGCGGCCGGACCCGCGGCGAAGGCGTAGCGGGGGTCGGCGACGTGACGGCCCGTCTCCGGGTCGATCACCGCGGGCTCCACCTCCCGCCCGGTCCCGGTGTCGACCAGGATCATGGCCCGCTCCTCCGGCGCCAACTGGGCGTTGCGCCACGCCGCCATCGCCACCAGCACCGGCCGCAGCGAGCGGCCCAGCTCGGTGAGCAGGTACTCGTGCCGCACCGGCCGCTCCCGGTAGGGCCGCTTGGTGAGGATGCCGTTCTCCACGAGCGTCCGGAGCCGCGCGGTGAGCATGCTCGACGACAGCCCGATGTTCGCCTGGAACTGGTCGAAGCGGGTGAACCCGTCGAAGCAGTCGTGCAGGATCAGCACGGTCCACCACTCGCCGACGACGGCCATGGTCGTGGACAGCGGGCACTCCCGGTCCTCGACGCGCACGTGTGCGGTCACCGAATCACTCTCCTCGTCGCAGCTGTCACCGGTCACTGCTACTCTAGCAGTCACTCACTTCTGAAATAGCAGCCACTCGGCGACGAGGAGTTCACCATGACCGCCACCAGCACCGACTACGACCCCGCCACACTGCCCGCGCCCGTCCTGACCTACCTCGACGCCCGCGACGCCGACCGGCACGCCGACGCCGCCGCGGTCTTCGCGCCGGACGCGACCGTCGTCGACGACGGGCACACCTACGGCGGCGTCGACGCGATCGGAGAGTGGATCGGGCGCTCTTCCACCGAGTTCCGCTACACCAGTACGCGACTCGGCCAGCGCGTCGAACCGCACGGGGCCGACCTGCGGGTGCGGGTGGACGGCGACTTCCCCGGCGGCACCGTCACCCTCGGCTACCGCTTCGAACTCGCGGAGGGTCGGATCCGGCACCTGACCATCGCCCCCGTCACCGCCTGACGGTGTGACGGCGAGACAGTTATAGATTCGGTGAGCACCCTGCTCCGAGTGCTCGTGGTGTAGCGACTGCGTCGATGCCTCAGCAGGGTTCCCGGTCCCCGGAGCAGACGGCGGTCAGCACAGTCCTGCGCGGGGGCGGGCCCAAGGTTGCCCCCGCCGAAGCAGTTCGAGACTATCGAAGCTTTCGAGAAATGCCGCGAGCAGGCGCATGGTCCGATCGTGCGGCAGCAGCAGGTATCCAGGAGCACCTGGTCTTCGAATGCGGTGTCCAGGGCCGGCCTCGGTCGGGCGATCGGTGCTCTTGCTCTCCAACACGGCAACCGGACGGGCGAACATCCGCGAAGGCGGACCGCTCAGCACTCAGCACTCTGCAATCGCCCGATCAGCGGTCGATTTCGCCACCGCGGCAGGAGCCGCCGTTGCCCCGCAACGACTTACAAAACAGCCCCTGGGCTACGCTCATGACTTCGATCCTCTGTTCGGAGTGTCTCGCGTGCAGTCGGATTCGGAAGCATGCAAGATCTGCACTTATGCGCAAATGGCATGTCGTTGGCGAAGAAATGAGGCCTCGACACCCGACAGCGGCTGCGAGTGCCGGTAGATTCTTGCTGGTTTCATAGTTCCGAGATATTTAGCCATAATGCAATCTGCCCTCGGTCGCCAGTAGGAGGATTAGTGCACACCCTGACCAACAAGCGCGTCAGCAAGTTTGCTCGCGATTTCGGTTTCGAGGGTACCGAAGCGGACCTATTCGAGCGCTACGTGGCTGCAAGCTATCTTTTTCAGTATGTCCGTGACGAAGTCGATTCCATCGAGCGCTCCGTTCTGGGCGGGGGGAACGATGAGGGGATCGATGTCGGCGCGGTTGTGGTCAACGGGCGAGTGGTATTCGAGCCCGAGGAGATCGACGAGCTGGTATCCGAGCAGACTACGAACTCGGCGAAAGTAATCTTCATCCAGGCCAAGACGAGTGAATCGTACGATTCGAAGTTGATAGCCAAATTTCTACACGGTGTCGAAGCTGTGACCAAGTATGCGATGAAGCCTGCAAGCATCAAGCTTCCGCCTCGTCTCGTCGATCTTGCCAACTTGATCGATCGGATCGCCGAGAACGGCGACAAATTTCAGGATAGCCGCATTCCTTGCGAGATCTACTACGTGACCACCAGTTCCCATCCTGGAGGGGGTGTGCAATCTGAGCTTCAGATAAGCGAGGCTCTCGACAGGATTCGGAGTATCGGTGCCTATTCGGAAGATATGAAACTTCGAACTCACGGTCGTGAGGAGCTTGCCACCAAGCAGAAAGAGCGGTACGGACCGCAGAACGTCTCGTTCAACTTCGAGAAGCGGCAAACGATTCCTGCGACCGATCGAGTCAGCGAAGCTTATATTGGGCTCATATCGGCTGTCGAACTGATGAAGCTTCTCAAGGATGAGCTGGGCAATATTCGACCTGGGATATTCGACGACAACGTACGTCTGGATCTGGGTCCGCAAAACTCTGTGAATGCTAGAATTATGACAACGCTTCAATCTTCGGAGCGTGAGCATTTCCCCTTCCTCAACAACGGATTGACAATTATCGCAACTGATCTGCGGGGTCTCGGGGACCGATTCTTCATCTCTGGCTATCAAGTTGTGAACGGCGGACAAACTAGTCACCAGCTGGTTCGATGGTCTGAGTCCAGCGCGGTGAGAGATGACCTCAAGCTTCTCGAGAACTTGTGGATACCGGTAAAGATCGTCAGCTCCGGCGATCCCGGGGTTCGAACCAGCGTTGCGATCGCTACTAATCTTCAGACCGCGATCGGCCTGACCGACATCCAAGCGAGCTCGCAGATCGCAAAGGATGTTGAAGAGTACTTTACGCAGTCGGGTATAGATGGTCTTCGTTACGAGCGACAGAACAGGGGGGCCGCACTCGATTTTGCACGCACGCGAGTAGTGACGACTCCAGAGCTCAACCGAGCTGTGGCCGCGACGCTGTTCGGCGAGTCGTCCCGGGCAATCGGTTCACCGAAAGATCTCGAGATTGAAGGGTCCTTCGTCTGGGGTGACTATCCAGTCGAGACCTATTACTATGCCGCGTGGATAATCTATCGGATCGACAGGTACTTTGCACGCACGCCCGAGTCGACTCCGCTCAAGGCTGCGAAGTACCACATCGCGATGGCTGTATCAGCTCTCGTAAATCCCGATTTTATAGCGGCATTCGAGGTGGCCGATTTCGCACAAACGGGCAAGTTGCTCAAGAGGCCGAAGAAGCTGAATTTCCGCGTCTCAGGTACGGTACTTCCAGAGCAGATCGAAGGTGCCATTGTGACCGCCGCAGAACTGGCCGCTGAAGCATTCAAATTTCCCCTTTCGGAGGGTCGGAGTCTTCGCAGAGATGATGTGCGAAGCAGGCGTAGCCAAGAAGCTGTGCTGGAAATGGCCAAAAAAGCTGTAGCGGATGCTGAATGAGCCGCCGCCCATCTACGGGTTTGTGACATCATCGGTCATCGAATCGAGTTTCCGGAGGAATGAGAAAGGCGTGCCTGGCAGCTGCCCGCCGGGTCGGCGACCGAGGTGGCGTGACGCGGCGCTGCGGCAATTTTCACGGTCGTGATTTCGAGCATCGGACAAAGGAGTCTTCGGCGAGAATCTTTCCGCACCGTTACTGTCCGTGCCGGTAAGTCGTCGCTTCGTATGTCGAATAGTCAGGGATTGGCGGAGCGGCGGTGATGGGCGAGGAGGGTGTCGTAGATGTCGGCGAGGGCGGCGAGCTGGTCCCGGTCGAGGACGTCGATCATGTTCCGCCGCACGCTGCCGACGTGCATCGGCGCGGCATCACCCAGGGCCAGTATGCCGTCGGGGGTGAGCCGGGCGGCGGTGCGCCGCGCATCGTCGGGGAGCGGCTCGCGGGCGACCAGCCCGCGCCGCTCCATGCGGGTGATCTGGTGCGACAGCCGGCTCTGCGACCACTCCAACTTCGCCGCCAGCTCGGCGAAGGTCAGCGACTCACCGCTGAGCGAGAGATAGGCCATGACCGAGTACTCGGCGAAGGTCAGGTTCGACTCCCGGGTCGAGTCCCGGCCGACCGCCGCGGCGACCAGATCCCGGGTGCGCACGTACCCGAGCCACGCCCGCATCTCCAGGTCGTCGAGCCACTGTGGGTCGGTCACCGCCTGTGTTCCCATCCTCGCCGGTCTGCTGTCGTCGCGCTCTGGTTGAAGGTACAACCTGGGGGTTGCGTGGCCTGCATAGGGGAGCCTAAGCAACGGTCGGCCGAAACGCGGTCGTTACGCTCCGGGTGCTTCGAAGACAGCCCGCCCGAAGGAGTGCGTTCCGTGACCGCGCCCGAGTTCCGCTATTCCGATCTGCTGCCGATCGGCGCCGACGAGACGCCGTACCGGTTGCTCACCACCGAGGGGGTCTCGACCGTCGAGGTCGGTGGCCGCACCTTTCTGCAGGTCGAGCCCGAGGTGCTGCGGCTGCTGACCGCGGAGGCGATGCACGACATCAGCCACTATCTGCGCCCGGCACATCTGCAGCAACTGCGACGGATCATCGATGATCCGGAGGCGAGCGGCAACGACCGGTTCGTCGCGCTGGATCTGCTCAAGAACGTGAACATCTCGGCGGGCGGGATTCTGCCCATGTGCCAGGACACCGGAACCGCCATCGTGATGGGCAAGAAGTCCGAGGGCGTGCTGACCGGCGTGGACGATGCCGAGTGGATCAGCCGGGGTGTGTTCGACGCGTACACGAAGCTGAACCTGCGGTACTCGCAGCTGGCGCCGATCACCATGTGGGACGAGAAGAACACCGGGTCGAACCTGCCCGCGCAGGTGGAGCTGTACTCGGCGCCGGGCGATCCGGCGAACCCGGCCTACAAGTTCCTGTTCATGGCGAAGGGCGGTGGCTCGGCCAACAAGTCCTTCCTGTACCAGGAGACCAAGGCGGTGCTGAACCCCACGCGGATGCTGGAGTTCCTGGACGAGAAGATCCGGTCGCTCGGCACCGCCGCGTGCCCGCCGTATCACCTGGCCGTGGTGATCGGCGGTACCAGTGCGGAGTTCGCGCTCAAGACCGCGAAGTACGCCTCCGCGCACTACCTGGACTCGCTGCCCACCGAGGGCTCGCTGGCAGGGCACGCGTTCCGTGATCTGGAGCTCGAAGAAGAGGTCTTCGAGCTCACCCAGTCGTTCGGGATCGGGGCGCAGTTCGGGGGCAAGTACTTCTGCCACGACGTGCGGGTGGTGCGGTTGCCGCGGCACGGGGCGAGTTGCCCGGTGGCGCTCGCGGTGTCGTGCTCCGCCGACCGGCAGGCGCTGGCGAAGATCACCGCGGAGGGTGTGTTCCTGGAGCAGCTCGAGCGGGAGCCGGCGCAGTACCTGCCGGAGCAGACCGACGAGATCCTCGGCGGCGACGTGGTGCACATCGACCTGAACCGGCCGATGGCCGATATTCGCGCGGAACTGTCGAAGTACCCGGTGAAGACGCGGCTCTCGCTGAGCGGGCCGCTGGTGGTGGCGCGGGACATCGCGCACGCGAAGATCAAGGATCGGCTGGACGCGGGGGAGCCGATGCCGCAGTACCTGCGGGACATGGCCGTGTACTACGCCGGGCCGGCCAAGACGCCGGACGGGTACGCCTCCGGGTCCTTCGGGCCGACCACCGCGGGCCGGATGGATTCCTACGTGGACCAGTTCCAGGCGGCGGGCGGCTCGCACGTCATGCTGGCCAAGGGGAATCGTTCGGCGCAGGTGACCAGGGCGTGCAAGGAGCACGGCGGGTTCTACCTGGGGTCGATCGGCGGGCCCGCTGCGCGGCTGGCGCTGGACTGCATCAAGTCGGTCGAGGTGCTGGAGTACCAGGAGCTCGGCATGGAGGCGGTGTGGAAGATCGAGGTCGAGGACTTCCCGGCCTTCATCGTCGTCGACGACAAGGGGAACGATTTCTTCGCGGAGACGCAGAAGCCGATCGCGCTGCGGGTGCGGACCCGGTCCGCCGAGCGGGTCTGAGCGCGCCTACGATCGCCGCATGATCGAAGCGGAGCACGGGGTGGGTGCCGGGGTTCGAATCGGGCTGCGCAGGAGCGGTGCGGCGGCGCTGCTCGCCGCCGGGCTCGCGCTGTCCGCGCCGGTCGCCCATGCCGCGCCGGCGTTGCCCGCCGCCGGGCTCGCACCGGCCACCGGGGCGGAAGCGATCGATCAGCGCGAGGGGATCGGCTCGGCCACCGGCACCGAGGGGTTGAACCCGGCGCTCGCCCTGGCCTACACGCTGGCCGAGGGGGAGGCGCACGCCGAGGGCGTGCCGCTCTCGATCACCTCCGGGTACCGCAGCCCCGCCGAGCAGCAGGCGCTGTGGGACGACGGGCTCGCCACCTACGGCGGCCCGGACGAGGCGCGGCGCTGGGTATTGCCGCCGGACGAATCCACGCACGTCAGCGGGGACGCGGTCGATGTCGGGCCGCTCGAGGGCGCGCACTGGCTGGAGGCCAACGGATATCGCTGGGGGCTCTGCCGCACCTTCGACAACGAGTGGTGGCACTTCGAACTCGCCACCGCGCCGGGCACGGCATGCCCGGCGCGGATTCCGGACGCGAGCGCCCGAAACTGACGGGCGGAGGCGTCGCACTCGCCGCGGCCTGCCACCCGCGTCCGACCAGCGCATCGCCGTCGGATCCGGCGCGGCCGCGCGCCTACACCCTGGCCAGCGCCCGGAGCTGGTCCAGATAGTCCTGCCCCCGCGGATCCCCGGGGAACCGATCACTGATCTCGCGCGCCAGCTCGCCTGCGATCCAGCCGAGCGAGGGCAGCGAGCGCCGGTCGTGCCCGAACGCCAGCTCGGCCTCGGCCAGCGCGCACTCCAGGTCGCGCTCGCGGGCGGCCAGCACGGCCAGGGTCAGGTGCGCCTCGGCGGCGCGCATGGGGTTGCGGACGGTGCCGTCCACCCGGAAGGAATCCCGGATGACCTCCTTGGCGTAGGCCCGCGCGGCGCGGTCGTCGCCGACCACCCGGCTGCAGTCCATGGCGTAGAAGTCGAACTTCTGCGGGTCGACCACGAAGTGGTTGTCCAGGTCGGCGGGGTGCTCGAGCTGGTCGAGGACCGCGCGGCCGCGCTCCAGCGCCTGCTCCACCCTGGCCCGGTCGCCGAGCCGGGCCCAGCCCTTGGCCTGCTGCGCGGCCAGCTGCACCCCGACCCCGTAGCCGCGGCAGGCGTCCATGAGCGGCTCCGCCGCCTCGATCGCACCGCGGTAGTTGCCCTGGGTGAGCGCGAACCACGACGCCATCTCGGCCGCCCAGCCCATGATCTCCGGGTTCTCCGACTCGGTGCCGAGTGACAAGGCCGCTTGCCGGGTGGATTCTGCCGAGGCCCGCTTGCCGAGGTCGTACTCCACGCAGCCGACCAGCAGTGCCACCCAGCCCGCCAGGGAGAGGATTTCCCGGTGCTGGGCGAGGGTGAGCCTGCCGTCGAGCAGGGCGGCTATCCGTCGCAGCCAGGCGGTGCCCTCGCTGTGCAGCTCGATCGGGTCGGCGTAGGCGTACTCGCAGCAAAGCCGCTCCGCGGTGATCCGCACCGCGTCCAGCGTGGAGCCGGAAACATCCGATATCCGCAGCCTGCCGACGAATTCCAGGGTGTCCATGCCGGTCGCGGAGAGCAGCTCGTCGTCCCGGTTCGGCCTGGCCTTGGGGAAGAACGAGGCCGCCGCGGAGTCGAAGGCCGCCGCGATGATGGGGGCGTAGAAGTCGTCCGGCTTCGACTCACCCGCCTCCCACCTGCGCCAATTGCGCAGCAGCGTGCTGTCGGTCGGCAGATTGTGCGCGGACTTGGCACGCATCACCCGGATCGCGTCGGCTTGGGACCACCCCCTCGCGTCGCGTTCGGAGCGCATGCGGACTGCCCAGACGGGTCGATCGTCGGCTATGGCCACGCCGCCAGTATCGCACCAGTTAACCTTCGGCGTCCTCGATAGGGCAACCCGATGTCACCGGGTTGACATCTGCATTCGCACTATGTCGTTCGGCATCCTGTAGGGGAGCGAGAAGTTTGCCCAAAGGTTCCTGTAAGTGCAGATGGACGTGCATCCGCAACCGATGTCACGTGCGCAGGGGTGGAACCGGCGGGTGGTCCCTGGAGGCGCTCCCGGGGATCGCAGGACGCGAAGACATACCGAGTCCAATGGAGGTTTCGGTGCAAGCGTTGACCTACGGATACGTGCGGGACGATCTGGCCGACGGACGGGGGGAGGAGCTGGAGCACGCGCTGCGTGACCTGGCCCGGTCCCGCGGCCTCTGTTTCGCCGCGACCTTCCACGAGTCCTGTGACGGCGACGGCACGGCGCTCGCGGAGCTCACCCACGAGCTCCGGCGCGCCGACGCGCACCACGTGCTGACGCCATCGCTGGACCACCTGGGCGGCCAGACCATCCCGCGCGAGATCCTGATCGCCCGGCTGGCCCGCGATGCCGCCGCACTCGTGCTCACCCTGGACGGGTGAGCGGCCCGGCGCCCGGCCCCGCCCCCATCCCCGGCGGGGCCGGCGCGCCTCACAGCCCGAAGTTCCCCGGACCCCGGCGCCGCAGGTACTTCTCGAACTCGGCCGCGATGGCGTCGCCGTCGATCTTGGAGATGGCCTCGTTGAGGTCGACCGCGGCGTCGCCGCGCTCCTCCAGCGAGCGCACGTACTCGCTGATCTCCTCGTCGCCCTCGGTCATCTCGTTGACCGTCTCCTCCCACTCCTCGGCCTGCTTGGGCAGCTCGCCGAGCGGCACCTCGATGTCGAGCACCTCCTCGACCCGGTGCAGCAGGGCGATGGTGGCCTTGGGGTTGGGCGGCTGCGAGATGTAGTGCGGGACCGCGGCCCAGAACGAGACGGCGGGGACGCCCGCCCGCACGCACTGGTCCTGCAGGACGCCGGTGATGCCGGTGGGGCCCTCGTAGCGGGTCTGCTCCAGGGCGAAGCGCTCGGCGGCCTCTGGGCTGTAGGCCGAGCCGGTGACCGGGACCGGCCTGGTGTGCGGGGTGTCGGCGAGCAACGCGCCGAGGATCACCACGGTCTGCACCCCCAGCTGCTCGATGAACTCCAGCAGGTCGGCGCAGAAGCTGCGCCAGCGCATGTTCGGCTCGATGCCGCGCAGCAGCACGATGTCCTTGTCGCTGCCGGGCGGCGAGCACACCGACAGCGAGGTCGACGGCCACTGGATCTCCCTGGTGACGCCGTCCACCTGACGCACCGTCGGCCGGTTGACCTGGTAGTCGTAGTAGTCCTCGGAGTCGAGCTCGGCCAGCGGTTCGGCGTCCCAGATCAGTTCCAGGTGCTCCACCGCGCCGCTGGCGGCATCGCCCGCGTCGTTCCAGCCCTCGAAGGCCGCGACGAGCACCGGATCCCGCAACGTCGGCAGTTCCGAATCGGGAGTTTCACTGCGGTTCACCCGGTCAGCCTACGACGTGGCCCGCCGGGACGCGGCGTCCGGTGATGGCGCGTCCGGACGTCCGGCCGATGGCGTCGGACCAGCCCACTACCCTGGTCTCATGTCTGCGTCCCGGTTCGACACCACCCTGCTGGATACCCTCGCGCGCCGCGTCGTGATCGGCGACGGGGCGATGGGCACCATGCTGCAGGCCGCGGAGCTCACCCTCGACGACTTCCGCGGTCTCGAGGGCTGTAACGAGATCCTGAACGAGACCAGGCCGGACGTGTTGCGCCACATCCACCGGGCCTACTTCGAGGCGGGCGCCGACGCGGTCGAGACCAACACCTTCGGCTGCAACCTGCCCAACCTCGCCGACTACGACATCGCCGACCGGATCCGCGACCTCTCCGAGCGCGGCACCAGGCTGGCCCGCGAGGTCGCCGACGAGATGGGGCCGAGCGCCGACGGCACGCCGCGCTACGTGCTCGGCTCGATGGGGCCGGGCACCAAGCTGCCCACCCTCGGCCACGCCCCCTACGCCGCCCTGCGCGATGCCTACGCCGAGGCCGCGCTCGGCATGCTGGACGGCGGCGCCGACGCCGTCCTCATCGAAACCTGCCAGGACCTGCTGCAGGTCAAGGCGGCGGTGGTGGGCAGCAGGCACGCCATGGCGACCGCGGGCCGCCGGATCCCGATCATCACCCACGTCACCGTCGAGACCACCGGCACCATGCTGGTCGGCAGCGAGATCGGCGCCGCGCTGACGGCGATCGAGCCGCTCGGCATCGACATGATCGGGCTGAACTGCGCCACCGGCCCGGCCGAGATGAGCGAGCACCTGCGGCACCTCTCCCGGCACGCGCGGCTGCCGGTCTCGGTCATGCCGAACGCCGGGCTCCCGGTGCTCGGCAAGCACGGCGCCGAGTACCCGCTCTCCCCGGAGGAGCTGGCGATCGCGCTGCGCGATTTCGTCAGCGAGTTCGGGCTGGCGCTGGTCGGCGGCTGCTGCGGGACGACGCCGGAGCACATCCGGCAGGTCAGTGCGGCGGTGCGCGAGGTCGAGCGGGCGCTGCCGCCGATCCGGGAGCGCAGGCACCCGGAGCCGGAGCCGAGCGTCTCCAGCATGTACACCGCGGTCCCGTTCGAGCAGGACGCCAGCGTCCTGATGATCGGCGAGCGCACCAATGCCAACGGCTCCAAGGCCTTCCGCGACGCCATGCTGGCAGCCGACTGGCAGCGGTGCCTGGAGATCGCCAAGGACCAGACCCGCGACGGCGCGCACATGCTCGACCTCTGCGTCGACTACGTCGGCCGGGACGGCACCGCCGACATGAACGAGCTGGCCAGCAGGCTCGCCACCGCCTCCACGCTGCCGATCATGCTCGACTCCACCGAGACCCCGGTGCTGCGCGCCGGGCTGGAGCACCTGGGCGGGCGCTGCGCGGTCAACTCGGTGAACTACGAGGACGGCGCCGGGCCGGAGTCGCGGTTCCAGCAGACCATGGCGCTGGTCGCCGAGCACGGTGCCGCGGTGGTCGCGCTGACCATCGACGAGGAGGGCCAGGCCCGCACCGCCGCCAAGAAGGTGGAGATCGCCGAGCGGCTGATCGAGGACATCACCACCAACTGGGGGCTGCACGAGTCCGACATCATCATCGACACGCTGACCTTCACCCTCGGCACCGGGCAGGAGGAGTCGCGCAAGGACGGCCTGGAGACCATCGAGGCGATCCGCGAGCTCAAGCGCAGGCACCCCGCGGTGCAGACCACGCTCGGCCTGTCGAACATCTCCTTCGGGCTCAACCCCGCCGCCAGGCAGGTGCTGAACTCGGTCTTCATGCACGAGTGCGTCCAGGCCGGGCTGGATTCGGCGATCGTGCACGCCTCCAAGATCCTGCCCATCGCGCGGATCCAGGAGGATCAGCGCGAGGCCGCGCTCGACCTGGTCTACGACCGGCGGCGCGAGGGGTACGACCCGCTGCAGACGCTGATGGAGCTGTTCGAGGGCGTCTCCACCGCGTCGTCGCGCGCCTCGCGGGCCGAGGAGATGGCGGCGCTTCCGCTCTTCGAGCGGCTGGCGCGGCGGATCGTGGACGGCGACCGGAACGGCCTGGAGCCGGATCTGGACGAGGCCATGCGCGAGGTGCCGCCGCTGCAGATCGTCAACGAGACGCTGCTGTCCGGGATGAAGACCGTCGGCGAGCTGTTCGGCTCCGGGCAGATGCAGCTGCCGTTCGTGCTGCAGTCGGCCGAGGTGATGAAGACCGCGGTCGCCTACCTGGAGCCGCACATGGAGGCCACCGACGACAGCGGCAAGGGCCGGATCGTGCTCGCCACGGTCAAGGGCGACGTGCACGACATCGGCAAGAACCTGGTCGACATCATCCTCTCCAACAACGGCTACGAGGTGGTCAACCTCGGCATCAAGCAGCCGATCGCGACCATCCTCGACGCCGCCGTCGACAAGAAGGCCGACGTCATCGGGATGTCCGGGCTGCTGGTGAAGTCGACGGTGATCATGAAGGAGAACCTGGAGGAGCTCAACACCAAGGGTGTGGCCGACCAGTTCCCGGTCCTGCTCGGCGGCGCCGCGCTCACCCGCTCCTACGTGGAGAACGATCTCACCGCCGTCTACCGGGGCGATGTGCACTACGCCAGGGACGCCTTCGAGGGGCTGCGGCTGATGGACACCATCATGACCCGCAAGCGCGGCGGCGGCCCCGACCCGGACAGCCCGGAGGCGATCGCCGAACGCGAGAAGGCGGCCGAGCGCAGGGCGCGGCACGAGCGCTCCCGGCGGATCGCCGAGGAGCGCAAGGCCAAGGAGGTGCCGATCGAGGTGCCCGCCCGCTCCGACGTGGCCGCCGAGCTGCCGGTGCCGGTGCCGCCGTTCTGGGGGACCAGGGTGATCAAGGGGCTCGCGCTGCACGAGTACTCCGGGCTACTGGACGAGCGCGCGCTCTTCCTCGGGCAGTGGGGGCTGCGCGGGCAGCGCGGCGGCGAGGGGCCCAGCTACGAGGAGCTGGTGGAGTCGGAGGGCAGGCCGCGGCTGCGCGCCTGGCTGGAGCGGCTCAGCACCGAGGGCGTGCTGCAGCACGCGGCGGTCGTCTACGGCTACTTCCCCGCGGTCTCCGCGGGTGACGACGTGATCGTGCTGACCGAGCCGCGCCCGGACGCCCCCGAGCGCTACCGCTTCACCTTCCCGCGCCAGCAGCGCGACCGCTTCCTCTGCATCGCGGATTTCATCCGCTCCCGCGAGCACGCGGAGCGGACCGGGCAGGTGGACGTGCTCCCCTTCCAGCTGGTGACGATGGGGCAGCCGATCGCCGACTTCGCCAACCAGCTCTTCGCGGGCGACAACTACCGCGACTACCTCGAGGTGCACGGCATCGGCGTGCAGCTCACCGAGGCGCTGGCCGAGTACTGGCACCGGCGGGTCCGCGAGGAGCTGGTGCTGGAGGGGCACGCGGTCGCCGAGTCCGACCCGGACGATGTGCAGGAGTACTTCAAGCTCGGGTACCGCGGCGCGCGCTTCTCCTTCGGGTACGGCGCCTGCCCGGAGCTGGAGGACCGGGCCAAGCTGGTGGATCTGCTGGAGGCGGAGCGGATCGGGGTCCGGCTCTCCGAGGAGCTGCAGCTGCACCCGGAGCAGTCGACCGACGCGTTCGTGCTGCTGCACCCGGAGGCCAAGTACTTCAACGCCTAGTGTGCGGAGCGTGCGCGCCGGTGGCGTACCGTGCTGAGGTCCGCCGATGGAACGGCCCGTTCCGGGTATGCCACTGTCGGACATCGCGCACCGGAGCGCTCGTCGTGTGCCGCACCGGGTGGCGTGCGGCCCGTTCGGAGTCGAAGCGGCTCGGGGCGTAGGATTTTCGCCGGGCTCCGGAGCTCGTGCGCCGAGTTGCGGTACTGCTCGGCGGGAAGGAGCACGATCAGATGACGTCGGACCGGTTGATCGCGGGACGGTATCGGCTCTCCGATCCGATCGGCACCGGCGCCATGGGCGTCGTGTGGAAGGCGACCGACGTCCGGTTGCAGCGGACCGTCGCGGTCAAGCAACTGCGGCTGGATCCGGGGCTCACGCCGTCGCAGAAGGTCGAGGCGCGGGCGCGGGCCATGCGCGAGGGGCGGATCGCCGCCCGGCTGCACCATCCGAACGCCATCACCGTCTTCGACGTGGCCGAGGAGGACGGGCGGCCGTGGCTCGTCATGGAGTTCATGGACGCGCCGAGTCTGGCCGCGCGGATCTCCGGGGGGCGGACGCTGCCGCCGATGGAGGTGGCGCGGATCGGGGCGCAGGCCGCTGCCGCGCTGGGCGCCGCGCACCGGGCCGGGATTCTGCATCGGGATGTGAAGCCGGGGAATCTGCTCGTCGGGGATGACGGCACGGTCAAGATCACGGACTTCGGGATCTCCAGGGCGGTCGGCGATGTGACCGTCACCGCGACCGGATTTCTCGCGGGGACTCCCGCGTACCTGGCGCCCGAAGTGGCGCGCGGGGAGGACGGGGAGCCCGCTTCCGACGTGTTCGCGCTGGGGTCGACGCTCTACGCCGCGGTGACCGGGAGTCCGCCGTTCGGCGAGGGGGACAATCCGCTCGCGGTGCTGCACGCCGTGGCGCGGGGGCATGTGCAGCCGCCGCAGCACGCGGGGGCGCTCGGGCCGGTGCTGATGCAGCTGCTCGCGCCGACGCCAGACGCGCGGCCGACCATGCAGGAGGCGGCCGGGGTGCTCGAGGGGGTCGCCGTCGGGCGGCCCGCCGGGCCGACCACGGTGCTGCCGCCCGGTGGATATCCGCGGACCGCCGTACTGGCCGGGCCGAGTGGGACCACCGTGCTGCCTGATCCCGGGCGGTTCGGGGGGCCGCCGCCGAACGATCCGCGCAGTGTTCCGCCGCCGGGGCCGCGGGCGAACGCGTTTCGGCCCGCCTACGGGCCGGGGTCCGGTGCGCCCGGGGTTTACGGGCCGGGGAACGGGCCGGTCGCTCCGGGGTCCGGGCCTGCCCGGGTGCCGCAGGGGCCGACCGGCGGTTCGGTAGCCGGTGCCGGAGGTGGGCCGGGGGCGGAGAGCGCGCCCGCGCCCGGCTCCGGCGAGCGGGTCGAGTTGCGCAAGCGGGACGGCTCGCCCGCGGCCGGTGTGGCGGCGGCTGTGAGTGTCGCTGCCGCCTCGAACTCCGGTGCCGGCGGAAGTGCGGCCGCGGATTCCGGCGCGGCCTCGCCGAGCGATGACGCGAGCGGTGCCGCGTCGAGCGCGGCCGGGAGCGCCGCTCCGGGTTCCGATGCGGCGGGCGCCATTTCGGATTCCGGCGCGACAGCGGCCCCTGCCGACGGCGGCGCCTCGGGTTCCGGTACCGCGGGAACGTCCGCCGGCGATGCGGCCTCGGGTTCCGGTGCGGCGGAAAAGTCTGCCGACGGCGGCGCCTCGGGCTCCGGTGCGGCGGGAAGGTCTGCCGGCGACGCAGCCTCGGGTTCTGGTGCGGCGGGAAGGTCTGCCGGCGATGCGGCCTCGGGTTCCGGTGCCACAGACGACTCCGCTGCGGCCGGCGGTGTACTCGCGGGCTCCGCGGTGGCAGCCGGCGGTGTCTCCGCCGATTCGGGCGCGGCCGCCCCGAGTGCGGCCGGGAGCGGTCCATCGGCCTCCGGGACAGCACCCGGGGCCGACCCGAACCCTGACCCCGCCACCACCGCGCTCCCACCCACCGCGGGCGACCCGCCCTACACCCCGGATTACGCCGCCTTCGCGGCCGCCGCGCGCCCGACCCCCGTCACCCCGCTCGAGTACACCCCGCCCCGCCGCGACCCGGCGGCGGGCAAGCGGCTGCAGCTGACCGCGCTGGGCGCGATCGCCCTCGCGGTGATCGTCCTGGCGGGCGTGCTCATCGCCCTGATCGCCCGCGGCACCGGCGACGACGACCAGCAGGCGGCACCCCCGAGCACCTCTGCCGTGACCACGGAGGCTCCGGCGCCGACCACGGAGGCCCCGGCCCCGGCCACCTCGAACGCCCCGGCCCCGCAGAACGGCCCGCCGACCCCGGAGCAGCAGGCCCAGTTCGTGCAGGGCTACTACGGCATGCTGCCGGGCGACATCAACGGCGCGTGGGCGCAGCTCTCCCCGGGGTACCAGGCGCAGACCGGCGGCTTCGGCGCGTACTCGCAGTTCTGGTCGACGATCCGCGGGGTGCGGGTCGGCTCGATCACCCCGACCGGCCCGGACACCGTGGTGGCGTCGCTCACCTACACCCTGGCCGGCGGCGGTACCAGCTCGGAGAGCCGCTGGTTCCGGGTGGCCAACGAGGGCGGCCGCGTCCTGATCGCGGGCTCGGGGCTCTGACCGGCACCGGTACGGCCGTCCCGATAGGCTGACCGGCGGCGGCACGAGAGAGGCGGACCACGATGACCCGACCGGCGGGTGTGCTCTGGGACATGGACGGCACCCTGCTCGACTCCGAGAAGCTGTGGGACGTCGCGGTTCGCGAGCTGGCCAGGGAGCACGGTCGCGAGATGACCGACGAGATCAGGCACGCCCTGATCGGCGCCTCCGGGCCGAACGCGCTGCGCATCATGTTCACCGGTCTCGGCATCGAGCCGACCCGCGATGCGCTCGTGGCGGCGGGCGAGTTCCTGGAGCGCCGCGTCACCGCGCTCATGACCGGCCCGATCCCGTGGCGGCCGGGCGCGGTCGAGGCGCTGGCGATGATCGCCGCGGCCGGGGTGCCCGCCGCACTGGTCACCAACACCAAGCGGTCACTGACCGAACTCGCCTTGAATACGCTCGGCCGCGACAATTTCAGGGTCACCGTCTGCGGCGACGAGGTGCCGCACGGCAAACCGGAGCCGGACGTCTACCTGCGCGCCGCCGAACTCCTCGGCGCCGACCCCGGCGACTGCGTCGCGATCGAGGACTCGGCGACCGGTTCCGCCGCGGCGGCCGCCGCCGGCTGTGCGGTCCTGGTCGTGCCCTGCGAGATCGCCGTTCCCGCCGCGCCCGGACTCGTTTTCCGGGAATCGCTGACCGGGCTCTCGATGGCCGATCTGAGCGCCGTGCTCACCTCCGGCGAACGTGAGCCCGCCGTCCGCCCGTAGCGAGAGTTACTGCGTGGCAACAGGAATATGCGCACGTCGGACGTGTGACAGTAGTCACCGGGCAGCTCGGCGAATCCCGGGCGTGTTCCCCGCGCGCTGCCCCACAATATCGCCATGACGGTGATGGGGGTCCTCGACGAAATCGTCGATACCGCACGGTATCCGCTGGCAGATCCCGAGGGGGAGGGGTGGCGCGCCGCGGTCGGCGCCGCCAGAACCGATCTGGCCGCCACCGGCTGCCACGTCCTGCGCGAGTTCGTCCGGCCGGAGCTGGTCGAGACGCTGCGCACGCAGGGCGCTGCCATCGCGCCGGACGCCTACTACAAGGTGGAGCGGGTCAACGCCTACAACATCCCGCTCGATTCCGAACTGCCACAGGATCATCCGGGCGCCATCGTGCTCGAGCGCGGCAATGCCTTCGTGCCGCGGGATCTGATCCCCGCCGACGCGCTGATCCACCGGCTGTACGTGAGCGAGGTCTTCCAGCGCTTCGTCGCCGACTGCTTCGGGCTGCCCGGGCTGCACGAATTCGCCGACCCGCTGGCCGGGCTCTGCCTCAATGTGGTGGCCCCCGGCATGTCGCACCCGTGGCACTTCGACACCAACGAGTTCACCGTCAGCATGCTCACCCAGCCCGCCGAGGCGGGGGGCGTCTTCGAGTTCTGCCCGAACATCCGCAGCACCGAGGCGGAGAACCTGGACGACGTCCGCGCCGTCCTCACCGGTGCGGGCGACTACCCCGTGCGCAGCCTCGACCTGCGCCCCGGCGATCTGCAGCTCTTCCAGGGGCGTTTCTCCCTGCACCGCGTCTCCCCGGTTTCCGGCGCGGTGCAGCGGCATTCGGCGATCTTCGCCTACACCGACCGGCCCGGTGTGATCGGCACCGTGGAACGGACCAGGCAGCTTTTCGGCCGGGTGCTGCCGGACCATGTCGCCGCGGCGGCCTCCGCCGTCCGCGGTGACCGATTACTCGATTGATTTCTGGCTCGACCGAGAGGAACGCACAGTGCCGGTACCCTTGCACACGACCGGGAAAGCCTCCTTCGATCACATCTACGATCGCCCCGATCCCCGCGAGTACTACGGGCGGATGTCGGAGCTGGGCTATTCGATCCCCGATTCGGCGGCACCCTTCTTCCAGCAGCAGCTCCGCGAGTACCGGGCCTCGGCCCGGGTCGCGGTGCCGACGGTGCTCGACATCGGCTGCTCCTACGGGGTGAACGCGGCGCTGCTGCGCTTCGGCACCAGCCTCGCCGAGCTCGCCGAGAGCTACGCGGGCACCACCGACCGGGATTCCGCGCTCGCGCTCGACAAGGGGAGGGCCGAGGTGCCGGGCGTGGACGCCCGCTTCCTCGGGATCGACGCGTCGCGCCCGGCGCTGGAGTACGCGGCCGAGGCCGGGCTGCTGGACGAGGTGGTGCACGCCGACCTGGAGTCGGCCGATCCGGACGAGGATCAGCGCGAGGTGCTGGCCCGCGCCGACCTGGTGATCTCCACCGGGTGCATCGGTTATGTCACCGAGAAGACGCTGGTGCGGGTGGCCACCGCGCATCCGCGGCGCAGGCCGTGGATGGCACACTTCGTGCTGCGCATGTTCGACTACGGTCCCGTCGCCGCGGAGCTCGCGGCGCTCGGGTACCGCACCGAACAGGTGCCCGGACTCCACGCACAGCGGCGCTTCGCCTCCGCCGACGAACAGGCGCAGGTGTTGAAGGCGTTGGCGGACAAGGGCATCGACACCACCGGGTACGAGGCCGACGGATCGCTGTATGCGACCCTTCATCTCTCCCGACCGCTACCGGAACACTCCGCCGACCCCGAGGACAACTCGTGAGCCCACGAACCTTCGCCGCCGAGGACCAGCTGCCGAGGGTGCCGCTGCCGACCCTGGACGACAGCGCCGCCCGGTTCCTGGAGTGGAGCGCCCCGCTCCTCACCGACGACGAGCGCGCCGCCACCGAGGCCGCCGTGGCCGACCTGCTGCGCCCGGACGGCCCCGGCCGCACCCTGCACGCCGCGCTCGCCGAGTACGACGCCACCCCCGGCGTCGGCAGCTGGCTCGACCTGTTCTGGCCCTCCCGCTACCTGGGCCGCCGCGACCGGATCGCGCTGAACGCGAACTTCTTCTTCCTGTTCCGCGACGACACCCCGCTCGCCGCCGCCACCTCGGCCGACCAGGCCGAGCGGGCCGCCGCCATCACGCTCGCCGCCGTCGACTACAAGCTCGCGCTCGACGCCGAGGAGATTCCGCCGGTCACCCAGCGCGGCAAGCAGCTCTCCATGTGGCAGAACAAGTACCTGTTCGCCGAGACCAGGATTCCCGGCGCGGAGCAGGACTCGGTGCGGGTGCCCTACTCCGACGAGTACCCCGGCCCCGCCACCGCGCGGCACATCCTGGTCTTCCACCGCGGCAACGCCTTCCGGCTCGACGTGGTCGGCCCGGAGGGCGCGCCCTACTCGGCCGAGGACATCACCGACGGGCTGCGCGCGGTGCTCAAGGCGGGGGCGAAGGCCGCCGCCACCGATACCGCGATCGGGCACCTGACCACCAAGGCCCGCGCGGAGTGGGCCGCGAGCCGGGCCGAGCTGCTGGCCGACCCTGGCAACGCCGCGGCCGTCGAGACCATCGAGTCGGCGCTGTTCGTGGTCGCGCTGGAGGATTTCGCGCCGCGGGACGAGCAGCAGGCCAGCGACCAGCTGCTGCACGGCGACAGCGGCAACCGGTACTTCGACAAGGCCGTCACCTTCGTCGTCTTCGCCGACGGCCAGGCCGGGATCAACATCGAGCACTGCGGGCTGGACGGCACCACCGTCCTCTCCTTCGTCGACACCCTGCTCGGCACCCCGCTCGCCGAGCACGCGGAGCGCTCGGGTGCCCGCGGGCAGGGGCTGCCTCCGGTCGAGCCGATCGAGTTCACCCTGACCGCCGCGCAGCGCGCCGACATCGCCGCGGCCGCCGCCGATTTCGCCGACTACGCCGCGGCGAACGCGACCCAGGTGGTCTCCTTCGACGACTTCGGCACCGAGGCGGCCAAGGCGCTGAAGATAAGCCCGGACGCGTTCGCGCAGCTCAGCTACCAGATCGCGCACCGGCGCAGCAAGGGCTTCACCGGCGCGACCTACGAGTCCATCGCGACCAGGCAGTGGCGCAACGGCCGTACCGAGGCCATGCGGGTGATCACCCCGGAGATCATCGCCTTCGTGGACGCCTTCGAGGACGCGGGCGCGTCCACCGAGGCCAAGCTGGCCGCCGCGCGGGCCGCCGCGGCGGCGCACGTGGAGCGGGCCAGGCAGTGCCAGGCCGGCGCCGCGCCCGAGCAGCACCTGTGGGAGCTGGAGTGGATCCAGCGCCGCCGGGGCGCCGAGCTCGGGGTCACCGAGCCGCTGCCGCTGTACACCAGCCCGGGCTGGCGGATCCTGCGCGACGACTACCTGAGCACCAGCTCGGCGCCGTCGGTGCACATCCGCCAGTTCGGTTTCGGCTCCACCAGCCCGAGCTGCATCGGCGTCGCCTACGTGCTGCTGCCGGACCGGTGGAAGCTCTACCTCGCCACCCCGCAGCCGGTGGCCGGGGAGATGCACGCCTTCGCGGAGCACCTCCGCACCGCCGTCGCGGACCTGCGCGAACTGCTGGCGACCGACGCGGGCTGAGCTCGGCCGGTGCCGCGGCGGGCGTCCCCGTCGCGGCACCGGAACGGAGGGGGACCACCCGGGTCTGAAAGAATGACCCGCGTGAAGAACTTCGAGGCCCTGTTCGCCGAGCTGCAGGACCGCGCCGCCACCCGCCCCGAGGGTTCGGGAACCGTGGCCGCGCTGGACGCGGGGGTGCACACCCAGGGCAAGAAGGTGCTCGAGGAGGCGGGCGAGGTCTGGATCGCCGCCGAGCACGAGAGCGACGACGCCCTCGCCGAGGAGATCTCCCAGCTCCTGTACTGGGTACAGGTGCTGATGGTGGGCCGCGGGCTGACGCTGGACGACGTGTACCGACATCTGTGACGGCACTGCGCCGACACCCCGTCGACCGTCGAGAGCACTCACCCCACCCCGAAAGGACCCCATCGTGCTGCGCGTCGCCGTACCCAACAAGGGCTCGCTGTCCGAATCCGCTTCCTCCATCCTCGCCGAGGCCGGATACCGCACCCGGACCGATTCCCGCGACCTGACCGTGCTGGACCCGGCCAACCAGGTCGAATTCTTCTTCCTCCGCCCCAAGGACATCGCCATCTACGTCGGCTCCGGCGAGCTCGACCTCGGCATCACCGGCCGCGACCTCGCCCTGGATTCCGGCGCGCCGGTGAAGGAGCGGCTCGCGCTCGGCTTCGGCCGCTCCAGCTTCCGCTACGCCGCGCCGCAGGGGCAGCCGTGGTCGGTCGAGCAACTGGCAGGCAAGCGGATCGCAACCTCCTACCCGAACCTGGTCCGGGCCGACCTGGCCGCCCGCGGGCTGACCGCCGAGGTCATCCGGCTGGACGGCGCGGTGGAGATCTCCATCCAGCTCGGCGTCGCCGACGCCATCGCCGACGTGGTCGGCTCCGGCCGCACGCTGCGCCAGCACAACCTGGTGGCGTTCGGCGAGTCGCTCTGCGATTCCGAGGGCGTGCTGGTCGAGCAGGCCGACTCCGGCACCGGCGACCGGGCCCGCAACCAGCTGGTCGCCCGGATCCAGGGCGTGGTCTTCGCCCAGCAGTACCTCATGCTGGACTACGACTGCCCCAAGAAGCTGCTGGATCGGGCGGTGCTCATCACCCCGGGGCTGGAGTCGCCGACGGTCTCCCCGCTGGCCGACGCCGACTGGGTGGCGGTGCGTGCGCTGGTGCCGCGCAAGCAGGGCAACGACCTCATGGACCGGCTGGCCGAGCTGGGCGCGAAGGCGATCCTCGCGACCGACATCAGGTCCTGCCGAGCCTTCTGAGCGCGCTCGTCAAGGATTGCGTTCCGCGGAAAGGCAATCGGTGTGCGGGCGGGCGGGGCGTTGCTACGGTGCGCCCTGCCCGCTAGCACGAGGAGAACCGCCGTGTCGTCACCATCACCGCAGCCCGAGCGCCGATTTCCGCTGAACGAGGACTGGCTCGCCACCATCGTCGGGCTGGTCCTGCTCGTCCTGATCCTGGCCGGCGTCGTCCCCGGATGGCTGGTGCCCTGATGAGCGATCCGGAGCAGCGGGCTCCCGGCACGGCCACCGAGACCGATGCCATCGCCGGGGCCGAGCGGCCGGTGCGGGTGCAGGACGTGCTGCTCGGGCTCGCCGTTGTGCTCGTGCTCGGCGGCCTCACCAGGTACCTGGAGATCAACGTGCCGAAATGGGCGGCCGAGGGGACCTTCTCCCGGGTCGCCAGGGCGGTCGAGTTCCCGGTGTACGCCATCGCACTCGGGCTCATCGGCAATGTGGTGCTCAGCAGCCTCGGGCTGCGCGACCGGCTCGCCGCCGGGTTCCGCACCGAGTTCTTCATCAAGACCGGCGTGGTGCTGCTCGGGGCATCCGTCAACCTGAAGCTCCTCGTCACCGCGGCCGGGCCGGCGATCCTGCAGGCGCTGCTGCTGATCACCATCGTCTTCGGCTTCACCTGGTGGTTCGCCGGGCGGCTCGGCATCGACGACAAACTGCGCGCACTGCTCGCCTCCGCCGTCTCCATCTGCGGGGTGAGCGCCGCCATCGCGGCGGCGGGCGCGGTGCAGGCCAGGCGCGAGCAGATCGCCTACGCCGCCTCGCTGGTCATCCTCTTCGCGCTGCCCTCGATCTTCCTGCTGCCCTGGCTGGCCGATGTGTTCGGGCTCTCCGACGCGGTGGCGGGCGCCTGGATCGGCGGCAACATCGACACCACCGCCGCGGTCGCCGCCTCCGGCGCGCTGGCTGGCGAGGAGGCGCTGCAGATCGCGACCATCGTGAAGACCACCCAGAACGCGCTGATCGGGCTGGTCGCCATCGCGCTCACCGCCTACTTCACGCTCCGGATCGAGCGCACCGATGGCGCGGCCCGGCCGAAGCTCGGCGAGTTCTGGGCGCGGTTCCCGAAGTTCGTGCTCGGCTTCATCGCCGCCTCGGTGATCGGCACGATCTACCTGCAGCAGGTCTCCGCGGCGACCGGCAAGGAGCACATCACCCTCGTCAACGACCTGCGCACCGACTTCCTGATCCTCGCCTTCGTCTCCATCGGGCTGGAGTTCTCGGTGCGCGGGCTGCGCGAGGCGGGTCGCCGCCCGGTCCTGGTCTTCGGCTCCGCCGTGCTCGTGAATCTCGTTGTCGGACTCGGTTTGTCAATCCTGCTGTTCCGTAATTTCGAGGTCTGACGCCGCGGGAGGCCCCGGGTACGGCGGCGGGGTGCCGCCGTACGCGGGGCAGAGCGGCTTGAAATCGCAGTAGGCGCAGAGCCATCCGGTGCTGGGCCGGAAATCGCCGGTTCGCACCGCCTCGGCGACCGCGCGCCAGAGCGCGGCGAGGGTGCGCTCGAAGCGCTCCAGCTCGGCCGCGTCGGGGGTGTAGGTGAGCACCTGCTCGTCGGCCAGGTAGATCAGCCGCAGCTCGGCCGGGACGACGCCGCGGGTGCGCAACATCATGAGCGCGTAGAACTTCAGCTGGAACAGCGCCCTGGTCTCCTGGGTGACCCCCGGCGCCTTGCCGGTCTTGTAGTCGACCACCCGCAGCGCGCCGTCCGGCCCGGCGTCGATCCGGTCGACGAAGCCGCGCAGCGGCACCCCGTCCGAGGACTCCGTCTCCAGCCGCAGCTCGCAGGATTCCGGGTCGAACGCCGTCGGATCCTCCAGCCGGTAGTAGCTCGTCAGCAGCGCCGTCACCTCCTCGGCGAAGACCGGGAACTCCGCGTCCGAGATCAGCTCGCCCGCCTCCGGCCGCTCGGCGCGCACCCGCTCCCACGCCGCGGGCAGCAGCGCATCGGCCGCCTCCGGAACGCGCTGTGCGGCGGGCAGTTCGAAGAGCCGCTCCAGCACCGCGTGCACGACGGTGCCGCGCACCGCCTGCCGCGACGGCGCCTCCGGCAGCCGATCCACCGCGCGGAAGCGGTACTTGAGCGGGCACTGCTTGAAATCGGCGGCGCGCGAGGGGGAGAGCGCGAGCCCGCTCGGCTCGGCCGGGCCCGGGCCGGGCGGCCCCGGCGGCGGACCGGCAGGGGGCGTGGACACGGGCAGCGACATACCTGGCAGGCTATCCGGCGGTACCGACACGCCGACCGTCACCGGTCGTGCGGTGGTACCGGACAACGACCAGCGAACGGAGATCCATGACGGCCAGACGGACCGGGCCATTCACCATCGGGGACCGGGTGCAGCTGACCGACGCCAAGGGCAGGCTGCACACGGTGATCCTGGAACCGGGGAAGGAGTTCCACACCCACCGCGGCGCGATCAGCCACGACGACCTGATCGACGCGCCCGAGGGCAGCGTGGTCAACTCCACCAACGGCACCCCCTACCTGGCCCTGCGCCCGCTGCTGGTCGACTACGTGCTCTCCATGCCGCGCGGCGCCGCCGTCATCTACCCCAAGGACGCGGCGCAGATCGTGCACGAGGGCGACGTCTTCCCCGGCGCGCGGGTGCTGGAGGCCGGGGCCGGCTCCGGCGCGCTCACCTGCTCGCTGCTGCGCGCGGTCGGGCCGGAGGGCGAGGTGATCTCCTACGAGATCCGCGACGACCACGCCGAGCACGCGGTGCGCAATGTCGAGCGATTCTTCGGCGAACGACCGGCGAACTGGTCGCTCACGATCGCCGACGTGGCCGCCTACGACGGCGAACCGGTGGACCGGGTGGTGCTGGACATGCTCGCGCCGTGGGACGCGCTGCCCGCGGTCTCCGGCGCGCTCGTGCCCGGCGGGGTGCTGATCGTCTACGTGGCGACCGTCACCCAGCTCTCCAAGGTGGTCGAGGCGCTGCGCGAGCAGCAGTGCTGGACCGAGCCGCGCTCCTGGGAGTCGCTGGTGCGGCCCTGGCACGTGGTCGGGCTCGCGGTGCGGCCGGAGCACCGGATGCAGGGGCACACCGCGTTCCTGGTCAGCGCGCGCAGGCTCGCGGAGGGCCAGGTGGCGCCCAAACCGCAGCGTCGGCCGTCGAAGGGCTGAATCGCATCCGTGAGATTCCGGTGCCGGAATCCGCCCGCCGGGGAACAATGGCAGCGTGGAAACGCAGGGTCGCGGTGCGGGTGGTGCCGGGTACGGGCTCCCGCCCGGTACCCGGCACCCGCGCGGCGATCAGGCGCAGGGGATCTGCGCGAAGCCGAGCAGCGTGCACGCCGTCGCATCCGACAGCTTCCAGCTTCCGCCGACGTTCTCCCAGGTGAGCGGGATGGCCGGGGCGGCGCCGTTGGGCGAGGTGATCACGGTCGGCGCGGTCGCCGTGTTGCCCGCCACAGTGACATCGGACACCGTGAAGGTGAGCTTGCCGTACCCGGCGAGTGCCTGGGTCAGCTGCTCGATGGCAGCGGCGCGCTTCTCACCGTCCACCACCACCGCGGTCTTGTCGGCGGTCGGCGTGGCCGGATCGGCCAGCTTGTCCAGGGTGGCCTGGAGCTGCGCCGGGGTCGGCTGGGCGGTGTTGCCCGCCGCCTGCGAGCTGGACGCGGCCGCCGTCGAGGACGAGGCGGCGGCGCTGCTCGCGACGGCACTGGTGCTCGTGGCGGCGGTGTCGGACGAGTCGTCCGAACCACAGCCGACGAGGCCGAGCGTAACGGCGACCGCCGCGGCGACGGTACCCACGGACACACGCAGTGCACGGGAAGGAAGGAGCATCTCGGCAACCTTTCGGTTTATCGGCGAGAGGACCCGCCGGGGTTTGTTAGGGCAGGCTAACATGGTGGATCGGCGGCCGGTCGCAGCAGAGATGTGATCACGACGAAACCATGTCGGACAGCGAGAACGGTTCGCGCCCGGTAGCGTTGATAGACCGGGACTGGGAGGAGCAGCACATGAGCCCCATCGAGAATTCGGATTCGGCGGCCTGGAGAGAGCTCGAGGCGGTTCGGGCCGAGGCGGCTGCACTCCGCAGGCAACTCGCCGATTCGCCGGAGCGCGGGCGCGAGTTCGAGGCCCGCATCGATTCGCTCACGATTCGCAACACCAAGCTGATGGACACCCTCAAGGAGGCACGCCAGCAGCTGATCGCGCTCCGCGAGGAGGTCGACCGGCTCGGTCAGCCGCCGAGCGGCTACGGCATCCTGATCGGCGCCTACGAGGACCAGACGGTCGACGTCTTCACCTCCGGCCGGAAGATGCGGCTGACCTGCTCGCCGAATATCGACACCGACACGCTCGAGTACGGCCAGACGGTCCGGCTCAACGAGGCGCTCACGGTCGTCGAGGCGGGCACCTTCGACGCCATCGGCGAGATCGGCACGCTCCGGGAGATCCTGGACGACGGCCGCCGCGCCCTCGTCGTCGGGCACGCCGACGAGGAGCGGGTGGTGTGGCTCTCCGGCCCGCTCAGCAAGCTCTCCGAGGCCGACGACCTCGAGGACCCGGACTCCCCGATCCGCAAGCTGCGCCCCGGCGACTCGCTGCTCGTCGACACCAAGGCCGGGTTCGCCTTCGAGCGGGTCCCCAAGGCCGAGGTCGAGGATCTCGTGCTGGAGGAGGTGCCGGACGTCGACTACACCGACATCGGCGGCCTCGGCAGGCAGATCGAGCAGATCAGGGACGCGGTCGAGCTGCCCTTCCTGCACAAGGATCTGTTCCGCGAGTACGCGCTGCGCCCGCCCAAGGGCGTGCTGCTCTACGGCCCGCCCGGCTGCGGCAAGACGCTGATCGCCAAGGCGGTGGCGAACTCGCTGGCCAAGAAGATCGCCGAGGCCCGCGGCGAGGACGCCAAGGAGGCCAGGTCCTTCTTCCTCAACATCAAGGGCCCGGAGCTGCTGAACAAGTTCGTCGGCGAGACCGAGCGGCACATCCGGATCATCTTCCAGCGGGCGCGCGAGAAGGCCTCCGAGGGCACCCCGGTGATCGTGTTCTTCGACGAGATGGACTCGATCTTCCGCACCCGCGGCTCCGGCGTCTCCTCGGACGTGGAGACCACCGTGGTCCCGCAGCTGCTCAGCGAGATCGACGGCGTGGAGGGGCTGGAGAACGTCATCGTGATCGGCGCCTCCAACCGCGAGGACATGATCGACCCCGCCATCCTGCGGCCGGGCCGGCTGGACGTGAAGATCAAGATCGAGCGGCCGGACGCGGAGTCCGCGCAGGACATCTTCTCCAAGTACCTGACCGACACGCTGCCGCTGCACGCCGACGACGTCGCCGAGTTCGGTGGCGACAAGACGCTCTGCATCCGCACCATGATCGAGCGGGTCGTGGACCGGATGTACGCGGAGAGCGAGGACAACCGCTTCCTCGAGGTCACCTACGCCAACGGGGACAAGGAGGTCCTGTACTTCAAGGACTTCAACTCCGGCGCCATGATCCAGAACATCGTGGACCGCGCCAAGAAGTACGCCATCAAGGCGGTGCTCGACACCGGCAACCCCGGGCTGCGCATCCAGCACCTCTACGATTCGATCGTGGACGAGTTCTCCGAGAACGAGGACCTGCCCAACACCACGAATCCGGACGACTGGGCGCGGATCTCCGGCAAGAAGGGTGAGCGGATCGTGTACATCCGCACGCTCGTCACCGGCAAGAACGCCAGTGCCAGCCGGGCCATCGACACCGAGTCGAACACCGGGCAGTACCTGTAGGTCCGGTTCGGCAGCTGTCCTGCACGACAGTGGGCCGCGATCCCGAGGGGTCGCGGCCCACAGTAGGCGACGGCCGGGAGCGGGGGAGGCCGCCCCCCCGGCCGAAATCGCGGCCGGAACCCCCCCCCGGCCCGGGCAGC
>NZ_JBHUXA010000029.1:0-82938 GCF_042669725.1 Nocardia sp. NPDC057227
GTCACCGCCCCGGTAGCGACGAGGAGAGTTTCGAGGTTCATGGGTCAGGCACCTCCCACCGCGAGCGGCAGCATCGGCTGCACCACCGGACGCGGACGAACAGGGACAACGGGACGAACAGGAGCCGCCAACGGCGCAAGCGCCGGGGCGGGCTCGGGGACCGGGCCGGGCTCGGGAGCCGGGGCCGGGGTGTCGGCGGTCTTGGCTTTCCCGACGTAGTTGCGGGCGGTCGATGGCGAGATCCCCAGTGCCGCAGCGATGTCCGGGAACTTCACGCCATCGGCGTGCATCTCGATCGCCTTGGCGACCTTGGCCGGATCACGCCGAGCAGCAGGCTTGCGACGGCGAACGGGCGCCGGAGCTGGGCGGGGTGAATCGGCCGGCATCGGCTCGACCACCACGCCCGGCGACGGCTCGGCCTCGGCCGCGACCTCCGGGATGGTCTCGCGGTTGGAGGCCCGGAACAGCATCCCCAGCCCGTGGGTATCGACCAGCAGCGAGACCGGCGCCACCGCGGCGACGAGGGCAGCGGCCCACCAGGGCAGGTGCTGTCCGGCCATCGCCGCGTGCACAGAGTTGCCGATGACCGAGACCAGGGCGCCGCAGACCAGCACTCCGAGGAACCAGCGTCGCTCCGGCCCGCTGGCGAGCACCAGCATGGAGATGGTCGCCTGGATGATGGTGCCGTCGACGATCACCGGCCACAGCCACGCCAGCTCGCGGGGGGTGCGGGCCATGATCGCCAGCTCCTTGAGCGCGGCGAAGGAGAGTGCGAAGGCGGCGACGCCGATGGTCACGATCACCAGGACCGCGACCCAGCGGGCCACCTTCATCGCCGTGGAACGCTCGGACACGACTACGCCGCCTTCCCGGCGTTCACCGCGTCAGCGGTGGTGGTGTCGGTCTCGGCGGTGTCGTGCTCGGTCAGTGCCTTGCCCAGCTCATCGAGCAGGGTCCGGGCGTCGGTGATCGACAGCGACAGGTAGGCGCGGTGCGCGAGACCGGCCAGGTCGACCCGCACCGATGCCGGGACCACCGCGGAACCGAAATCGCTCTCGAACTGGTGCACCCTGGCCGGGTTGTACCGGACCTCCAGACCGTTGTAGCCGTCGACGTCCGCGTGCATGAAGGTCATCACGCCACCGCCTTCGCACCCGCGCCGTTGCTGGTCGAGCGCGGGGCGTTGGTGTCGCCCTCGATACCGGTCGCCCGGATGTTCCAGCCGATCCGCTTGAACTCCCCGTTGCCCTCGATCTTCGGCTTGATCTGCAACCCCGCCAGCTTCACCGGCCGCATCCCCGGCACGACCTCCGGCGCCGCGGGAACCGGCATCACATCGGCCACGAACGTCACGTCGAACGACGCCGTCTTCGCGTTCGCCGCCGCCGGATCGGTCACCGTGCCCCGCCACAGCCGCTTACCGCTGCCGTTGCCCTCGTTGTCCACGTCGGTCCGCTGCCGCTTCGGCGCGCTGCGATCGGAGTTGAACTCGGTCATCGGCTCGATGTCGCCCAGCAGGAACAGTCCCTTGGGGAACGCCTGCTCGAACGTCGGGGTGAACCACACATCCTTTAAAGCCATCTCGTCATCTCCTCATTTGTGTTGATACCCTCTCAATTTCTATTCCAGCAGGTAGCTGGTGGAAATTGATGGGGTGTAAACACAAGCGTACGGCGATGTACGAGTGTCGTCAAGAGGTTCTAAACTCAACAGTGTGGCGAGCGCAGATGAGTTCGAGCAGGTCCGATCCGACTCGGACCCGATCCGGCGTGGTCGGCGGGCAACTGAGCTGATCACTCACTACCAGCAGCGCGCCATCGAGCTGGCCCGGCTCCGCAAGGAGGCGATCGAGGACGCCCACCGCACCGGCCTGAGCTATACCGAGATCGCTGAGCGAATCGGCATCACCAAGAGCCGGATCAGCCAGATCAAGACCAGCGCCCCGCCTGCTGAGCGTGCCTACTTCGGCGTCGGCCCGGTCGCCGTCGGCATCCCACGCCGGTTCGGATTGGAAGACGGCCGAGAGCGCCCCTACTTCGACGCCAACGACCAGGCCACCCGGGAACAGGTCGAGGCCACCTTGGAGCGGCTGTCTCTCGCGACTACCCGGTTCGGGATCGACCCTGATACTGAGTCCGTTCCGCCCGGAGACGCCGTGGTGATCTGCGGTCCGAAGTCCGCTCCCGTGGCCCGGCACCTTCTCGACGGAGACGCCACCCTCAGCTTCGAGAACATCGACGGCACCTGGTACCTGATCGACAAGCACACCGGCGAGCGGTTCAGCTCCCCATTCCGCCACGACAGCAACGTCCGAACCGATATCGGCTACCTCGCCCGCCGGGTCGAGGATGGCCGGGTGATCGTCCACATCGCCGGGGTGACGAGCATAGGCTCGCTCGGCGTCGCGCACTGGCTGAATGGCAACCTCGCCGCCGTCTACCGGCCCGGCGGGCAGTTCAGCGCCGCGGTGATCGAATGCGACTTCGACGCCGAGTACGCGATCACCAACAGCCGGATTCTCGCCGGACCGTTCACCGGCTGAGGGTGACCAATGGACATCGCGGTATCGGTGCTGCCCGCTCACAGCAACGAGGATCGAGCGCTGGTCTTCGATGACGGCGTGGCGGTGCTCGACGGAGCCACATCACACGGTCCCGACGTTCCCCCCGCTTCTGACTACGTCGACGTGCTCGGCGCCGAACTTATCGCCCGGCTGAAGCAGCACAGCGACCCGGCATCGGCACTTGCCGAAGCAATCTCGTCCACCGCACACGCACTGCGCCTACGCCCCGGAGCATCCCCATCGAGCACCGTTGCCGTGGTGCAGCTCGCCGGTGACACGGTGCGCGTGCTGGTCATCGGCGACACCACCGTGGTCATCGGGCACACCGACGGCACCCACGAGGTCCAGACCGATGACCGGCTGAACAAGTTGGCGATCCCGCAGGCCGACGAGTACCGCCGCAGACTGGCCAGCGGAACCGGCTACGACGACCCGCACCGCGGGCTACTCGGCGACCTCCAGCGAGCCCAGCGTGCTTGCCGAAATCGGGAGGACGGCTACTGGATCGCCGAAGCCGACCCGAACGCAGCCCATCACGCCCGCATCATCGACTACCCGCGAGACGCGCTCGCCTGGGTCATCGTCGCCACCGACGGCGCCCGCGACACCATCGGCGTGCTCGGCATCCCGTGGCCTGAGGTCGCCGCACGCTCACAAGCCGACCTCGACGCGCTCCTCGCTCAGTGCCACACCTGGGAGGCCGACAGCGATCCGCACGGGCGCCAGCTTCCGCGAGCCAAGCGGCACGACGACAAGACATTGGCGGTCGTGCACCTGTAGGGAGTCGTTGCCGAAATTCGCTATATAGAGTCAAGGCGCACCGGCGGCGCTACGCGCCGCCGCCGCGCTACGACGCGCGCGCGGCTCCCTGAACCGCGGTCGCCGCGGCGCGTCGGTCGCGTCGGCGGCACCCAGCGCCCGCAAGGTACGGCCACGACACTCCTACCGCACTCTGCATCAACAGAGGCAGTGCTGGGCACGAAGTGAGCCGTACCCCGCTTGCCTCCCGCAGTCAAACACTGCTAGGCCAGATTCGATGCCGGTCCACTGGCTGGGGGCCCGTCCGAAGATTGGTTCGATAGATCAGCTCGGTCAGAAGCGTCCCGGACTATCGTGTACCCCGAGATTGAAGTCCGTAGCCGACGAGTTGCACGTGGGGGCAAGATGGCCGAGCGAGAAGTACGTGTACCACTGCTGTTCTCTGACCACTTCGGGGTAAGTACAGAAGACCTCCAGGACTACGGCGCCTTTGATATTTGCCTACTCGCCGATCTACCCCTATTCATCGACCCGTTCCTGCTGTTTGAAAGCAGTAAGACGGAGTATCAGAAGCTGCATACGGACATCATCGAGTATTTGAAGTTTTTGCGTAGCAAGGCAGGTTCGGCGTCCACTCCTGGCTTGCTCAAGGCGTGGTACACATTCGGAGAAGTTGAGCAGAATTGGCTGGGATTCTCCCTTTCCGGAAACAGCGGTCACGGGCTCGGAAAGAAGTTCGCAACATCCTTGCATAAATCGCTTGGTGACATTCTGCACGACTTTGGATCAGAAAACATCACTAAGGGCAGTCATCTTGAGAAACTGACGCTGATCGAGTCCGGTGTAGGGCGAGACACTATTAGCGACTTCACTACAAATCTCATCAAAGAGTATCTTCTGAATTTTACGCAGAAGTTTGCTCGTGACCACATCGACGAGACATTGTGTGAGGAAGTCAGCGTCGATCGAGTCAGCTTCAACTACAAGACCGAGCGTTGGGCGCCCGGCACATTCTTCCTCCCTAAGTACCTCGAGGACTTCGTACTCCTCACTCCGACCGACATGCTCACCCGGGATGAGACCTGGATCAGCCACACCGACATGGTCAAAAGCTTCAGCCGCCTGCCAGTGGCTGTGCCAGACAACGTGCTGAGAGACACTATTCGCAACTACTTCTATAAACAGCTTGAACCGAACCCAACTCAAGCTGAAAAACGAAAGGCCGCCGAAGAGACCATCAAAGAATTTCCCGAATTGGTGGACTATTACATCAAACTTCGGGAACAAGACGGACAAAAGGCTACCGCTGCAAGTCAGTCTAAAGTAGACGAAGCTCTCGACTTTTTCGTGCGCAGACTCCGGGGTATTGCCAATGGGCTGTCGGAAAAAACGGACTTTTTTGAGGCCCCGTTCGAGACTTATGAAGAGGCGCTCGCGCGTACATTGACGTTCAAGCGCTACGTCGAGAATGAGGATGGCTACCTCCTTCTGAATAAAGCGGACCGGAGGCCATATAAGGAGCGGGACGTGCAAATTCTCTTCACGGCTCTCTGGAAGGGGACGAGCTTCGACGTCAACCGTGAAGTCAATAATGGTCGCGGACCAGTCGACTTCAAGGTGAGTTATGGCGCTAAAGACAGTTCCCTGCTCGAATTGAAGCTCGCGAGTAACACGCATCTTCGTCGAAACCTAGAGAATCAGGTCGAAATCTATAAAGCGGCGAATAACACTGACAAAGCTATTAAAATAATCGTTTGCTATACCAAGGGCGAGCAGGAGAAGGTCAAAAAAATTCTTGAGGATTTGCAGATAGCCGAGGAGGAATCGGTCGTAGTTATCGATGCCCGAAATGACAATAAGCAGTCCGCCTCCACTGTCTAGCCGAGCCCACCTCTGCCCGACCTTCCGGTCGCGTGGACGTGCTGTGTGGTGGGTAAGCTTCAGCGGTTCGACTGGGTCAGCTCCGGTCAGTGGCGGGGGTTGGAGTCCCTGCCTCCTCATGGCCCGATTGTCTGACTTCACTCGGCCGAGTCAAGGGAAAGAGCGCCCTTGACACGACCTCCCTCAGCCAGGGATGGCCAGTATGAGGAAGCAGGGGAAGGGAAGTCACCTGAGGCACGCCAGAGCGACCGACGGAGCCTCTGTGGCGGCCTGCCCCTTCCTTGGCAGGGGCGGCCTCGGCGAGGCAAGTCCAACCGTGTTCGTCGTCATCTACGATGTTCGTTCCAGTGCAGGGCGAACCAATCTCGTTGTGCAGTACTGATCTTCACCGCGAGCGGCTGGCCGTGCAGTGTGCCGTAGGTCGGGTATCGGCGGTAGTCCGCCGCGATGTTAATCGCATCGTTGGCATCGACGGCGATGAGCCCGCGGTCGAACAGCGTGTGCAGGTCGCGGCGCAGCAACACTCCACCATGCTCGTGATGCTTACCGACCTTGGCGTAGCTGTAGAGATGGCAGGCGTCCAGGGCGGCGGCCGGCAGATCACCGGTGAAGGCGCACTTCGGCCCGAATTCAGTAAGCAGCATCTCGCGGAACTGTCGCTGACCGATCCGCACGCGCGTGGGCCTGGTCGCGTGTCCGTCTCGCAGCTGCGCGGTGGTGGAATCTAGAGGTCGCAGGATTCCGCCACCAAGGCGGGCATCGATCTCCTTGCGGGTCTCAGGCCACCGCAGCACTCGGAAACTGTTCTGAGACTTCGGCTTGACGCACAGACTGCGCAGCTCAGCCGCCGTGAACTCGCCGAGCAAGTCGCTCCAGCTCTGCTCATAGCTGGAGCGGTAGGTCGTTATCCCATTGAGTTCCTCGTAGACCGGATCGTCGGACGTCTGCTTGCAGTTCTGACACCGGTAGATCGGGCGTATGGTCTTCCGCTGCTCCAGATTCGTGCTGTTGCAGTAGGAGCAGCGAGCGCGCCGTTTGTCGGCGGTCCCGACGGTGATGTGGTCGATGACCGATACCCCGAGGGACTCGGTCTGGTTCCAGAGCAGGACGATGTCACCGACAGCGACGTCAGCGTGATTGGGGACGGTACTGTCCCAGCTGTAATGGCTCGCCGGGTCGTCGTCGTACTTCGACGCGCCGCCCAGCCGGCGATAAGCGGTCTTTGTCAGCACCAGCCACGCCCGATTGGACCGCCTATCCAAAGATGACAGGATGCTGTCAGCCAAGTTACGTCCCCTCAACCAGATTCCCGGTCGACAGTCTCCCGGGAGAAGAATCGAGTATGCGCGACGGTACCGACATGCCCTCGAATCATCCTCATGTCACCGCGTTGTCACATCTCACCCCGACAACCCCGGACGCGACGGAACTCTTACGGAGGCGTTATCGCACCTCGCGTAGGTGTACGGACAGCCGCGATGCCAGCCAGCGCACCAGGTACTCGACTCGTAATGGAAAGGTGCGCCGGGTGCGAGGCGAGGGGTAAAAGTCGGCCGCCTTTGTCCACGGCTCGGCCCGCCTCGTATGTGGGCCCGGCTGGGGTCGCCACCCGTGCTGTATTCAATCGAGCGCGGACCGTCCGGTGGTGGCAGTAGGCGTCCTCGCGGTGCGACCGGGTCACCCCCGGTCGGTGGCGGGGGTGGTGCAGGTGCGTCCGCAGACCGTGCCGGGGATGACGCCCGTGGTCCTTTCCGGGCCGACGGAACCTGCCCAGGGGTGTACCAGACCACACCCACCCCGGTAAAGGCCGAGCGCTGTCGACGCCGACGAGGGCACGCGGCGATGACGGGCGATCAGGTTGCGGTGACCTCAATGGGCAGGGCCGCGCGCCCCCGCCGACGCCGAGCCTGTACCGGGGCGGGCGCGGCCTGGTCCAGGCGGAGCCCAGATCCCACCGACCCGGAAAGGACCACTCCCATGGCCGTCACCCCCGCCCCGATCTGCTCCATCCGCACCTGCACCACCCCCGCCACCGACCTCTACAGCTTCCGCTGGCAGAACCGCACCGTCGAGAAGTCCTACTGCCACCACCACTACCTCCGGAACCTCGCCAACGACCGCGCCATCGCGACCTGGGACGACCGCGACTGAGTGCCAGGGGGCTTCGGCCCCCTCCTCGGCTGCTCCCTGGTGGAGGACTACTGCGCGTCCTCCGGCCGCGTAGTGGGCTGGAGTCCCTGCCTCCTCATGGCCCGATTGTCTGACTTCACTCGGCCGAGTCAAGGGAAGAACGCCCTTGACACGACCTCCCTCAGCCAGGGATGGCCAGTATGAGGAAGCAGGGGGAGGGAAGTCACCGGGCAAGACGAAGCAGAGGTGTCCCCCGCCTCTCGCTTTGGACGATCGCCAGGGCTGGCGAAACGCCCAAGCAAGGTATTCGACCTACTTCGGTGTCTTCTGACCTCGTTGGAAGAACTCCAAGACTGCAATGAGGACGGTAACGCCAGCAGTCCAGTCAACCAGGAGACCTACGGCACTTCCCAAGCTGAGGGCAAGTGACAGCACGACCAGCGGATGTGGCTGTGGATCGTTGGGTTCGGGGGGATGCGGGGTGTTCGTGTCAGTTTTCGGCGTTAAGCTCATCAGGCCTGACGTCCTCTCTTCGCGGGGCGGATCCGGGTTACACGGCCCCTGCCTCTCTCACAGGCAGGGGCCGCTCTGCTTCCCGAGCCCTGGTGCTGAAGGCTCAGCAACTGCTCGGGTGAAGAGAAGCCTAGCGACAAACACAGACGCATTCCGAAGGGACAGGGGCGGCCTTCACCTGGGTATATCTCGTAGCAAGGCAGATTTCCTGTGGATAACTTCCGTCCCTGCTGCTCAACAGCCAGCGCGGATCTGAAGAATCGAACGCTTGTGGATAACCCGTAGGGGCTTTGGATAAGTCGCCCGCGCTGAGCGACGAGCTACCTTATGACCCTCAACACAAAACGACCAGTCTGCTGTGTCGTACCTTCTCCGTACAATCGCCAACCCGCTTACACCCAGAGGGCTTACCGCAGTCCGGTCGGTATGGTTCCCGCATAGTTGCCGAGCGAGGCACCTCGATCGCTGGCGCTGGCATCCTGGGGAGATGAGCGAGAGGCGATCGGGATCGATGGACGTACTTGTGCCGCGGCGAGTGGCGGACCACGAGTTGGATTCGTTCATTCGTAGCCACGTTCAGCAGGAGCTCGCCAAGACAGGGGAGTGGCCTAGCCGGGTTGAGTACCGGACTGGTCTGGCAGTCGAAGGTTCGCCTGGAGTCATGCGGTGGCGAGTCACCTACACAACGGGTCCTGTGGGAGAGCAAATTTGGTAATGCTGAGGTAGCAGGGGAAGGAAGTCACCCGGTGTCACTGCGTTGTCACAACCCAGCGCGACGACCCCGGACACGACGAAACTCCCACGGAGGCGTTTTCGCACCTTGCGTAGGAGCACGGACAGCCCCGGTACCAGCCGGAACGTCAGATATTCGACTTGAAAGCGAGCGTCGCGAGAGCGACCGGGGGTTCAAATCCCTCCGTCTCCGCCAGGATCGGCCCGAATTCACGGATCTGCGTACAACCCTGAATAGCCGTCGAGGGTTTTCAGGGTTAGGGCGCTAAGCTTGAATCGTGGATCTCGATGCGATGCGTGGGAGCCCGATCGGGCAGCTTGTGCCGACCTCCGGATTCGATCGGCGTTTCGCCGAGCGCTTCACCTGCTCGGCGTACCTACCTGATCCGCTGCCACGGTCGCTGCAGTTGTCGACGCAGACCTGGTCGTTGGTGGTCGACGCGACCGCCGCGATGGCACGGGCGGACGAAGCCGCCGCGAAGTTGCCCAACCTGTCTCTGCTGGTGCGCCCGACGACCCGGCGCGAAGCCGTGAGCACCTCCGCCATCGAGGGCACGTATGCGGCGCTCACCGATGTGCTGGAGGCGGATTTTCTGGAGCTGAACCAGCTCTCGGAGAGCGTCGGCGAGGTGCAGAACTACGTGCGCGCCGCCGAGCTGGCCTACCAGTGGGTCGCGGACGGTCGGCCGATCACCGTGCGCCTGCTCGAGGATCTGCAGGCCGTGCTCGTCCGCGGCACCCACAGTGACGGACGGGACGCGGGCAGCGTTCGCACGACCCAGGTTTTCATCGGGGTCGGACGGGGGCGCGTCGAGAACGCGCGCTTCGTTCCGCCGCCACCGGGGGACCTGCTCCGCGATGGTCTCGCCGCGTGGGAACGGTGGGTGCGGGAGCCGTCGGAGCTGCCCGCGATCGTCCGGATCGCCCTCGCGCACTATCAATTCGAGGCGCTGCACCCGTTCACGGACGGCAACGGCCGCCTCGGCAGGCTGGTCGCGCTCCTGCAACTGGTGGTGAGCGGTGAACTGCGCTCGCCGGTACTCAATCTCTCGGCCTGGCTCGAAACGAATCGCGCCGAATATCAGAATGGCCTGCTCGACGTCTCGCTGACCGGTCGCTGGGACCCGTGGGTCGCATTCCTGTCCGCCGCGATTCACGCCGAGGCGCTGGAGACCTCGGCGCGGGCCGAACGCCTGTCCAGGCTCCGCGAGCAGTTCCAGGACAGGGTCCGGCATCTGCGGCGCGGTAGTGCCGCCGTCGCGATCGCGCAGGACCTGATCGGATACCCGATGCTGACCGCCAGGCTCGCCGCTGAGCTGCACGGGGTCTCGTACCAGACCGCGAACGAGGGCATCAAGAAGCTGGTGGAGCTGGGGGTGCTGCGCCAACGCGCGGAGGGGCGCTACGACCGGATCTTCGTCTGTGATCCCGTTCTGCGTGCCCTCGAGGCGTGACTACGCTCTCGCGACGAAATTCGGGCGCAACTCCGGCTCGGGCTCGTCGAAGTAGCGGTGGAATGTGGGAACGAGCCCGGACGAGAGCGGCGGGTTGATCCAGGACCAGTCGGTGGGGCAGCGGCGACCGGCGGACGCCTCCTTCTCGACGTGCTCACAGAACTGCTTCGCGACCGTGTGGTGATCCACCATGGCAACCCGCTCGGCCCGGAAGCTGTGCAGCACGGCGCGATTGAGCTCGATCAGCGCCCGATCGCGCCACATCGTGCGCGGGTGCGAGGTATCCAGCCCGAGGTGCGCGGCGATAGCCGGGAGCATGTCGTAGCGCTCGGGATCGGCGAGGTTGCGGGCGCCGATCTCGTAGCCGACGTACCACCCGTTGAAGGGGGCGAAGGGGTAGGTGACGCCGCCGATCTCCAGGTCCATGTTGGAGACGGCGGGCAGCGCGTGCCACTTCAGGTCGAGCTCGGCGAACCAGGGGAGCTCCGGGTGCTCGATGCGCACCTCGCGGACCAGTTCGGCGGGGATGTCGAAGCGGGCGAGCGGCTCGTCGGGGGTGCTGATGATCAGGGGGAGGACGTCGAATCGGGTGCCTGCCCCGTGCCAGCCCAATCGCAGTGCCAGGTCGGTGATCTCGACGCTGCCCGGGTCGCCGATGATGGTCCCGTCCGGCCGGCGATACCCGGCGTACCGGATGAGCTGGGAGTTCAGAATCCGAAACTCCGCACCGTCGGGGCGACGCGGCGGGCCGACGGTGATGGTGGATTGGATGGCCCCGTTGTTGGTGGCCTCGCGCAGGTGCCGAAAGCAGGCATCGGCCAGCTCGCGGGCGGTGCGCGCCTGCCTGGCGTCGATGAGTTTCAAAGAGCGCCAATGCTTCCGGCCGACGCAGCGCGCGTGGTTGCGCCAGGCGAGCCGGGCGCCGATCAGCACCTCTTCCGGCGTCTGCGTGTAACTCCCGTTGAAGCGCAGTTCGAGCGCGGCGCCGACACCGCGTTCCGAGGTGAGGTGCGCCAGTTCGGGCAGGCGGAAGAAGTCGAGGCAGTCGCGCAGCCGGCGCGGCAGGTCGGAGCAGACCGGCGGTTCGGGCGGCGACAGGGGTAACGCTGAACTCACAGTTGTCTCCGGCGGTCGGAACTGACTGAGATCGAGCACAAGCGCCACCACCATAAGCGGGGCCGGGCGGGATCGCGGGATGGTACCGGTCCGTCCGAACCCCTAACGATGCCGACACGCTATGAGTGACCGGTCGGTCTGGAGGGTTCTGGCAGGATGGCCGATATGCGTGGTTCTGTCCTGCGGCGAGGTTGCGCCGGCGCCGTCGTCACCCTGGCGCTCTCGACCGGCGCGGCGGTGGCGCAGGCCGCGCCCGACTCCGGCTCCGCCGCGACGCCTGCGCCCGCTCCCGCCGAGCAGGCGGGCACCGCACCGCCGACCACCCCGGCCATCCGCCGGATCGAGCCGGTGGACGACCGCAGGGTCCGCGTCTTCGTCGACTCGCCGGCCATGGAGCGCGAGGTCGAGGTGATCGTGCTGCTCCCGCGCGACCGCTCGCAGCCCCGCCCCACCGTCTACATGCTGGACGGCCGCAGCGCCGAGCCGGACACCAGCAACTGGCTGGAGAAGGGCCGCGCCGCGGAGTTCTACGAGGACAAGCCGGTGAACGTGGTCTTCACCGTCGGCGGCCCGGCCAGCTTCTACACCGACTGGCAGCAGCCGGACCCGGTCCTCGGGCTGAACCGCTGGGAAACCTTCCTCACCGAGGAGTTGCCACCCGCGATCGACGCCGGGTTCGCCGGGAACGGCCGGAACGCGGTCGCCGGCGTCTCCATGGGCGCCGAGGCGGCCATGATGCTGGCGATCCGGCACCCCGAGCTGTACCGGTCGGTGGCCGGGTACAGCGGGTGCTTCAGCATGGGCACCGATCTCGGGCAGGCCGAGGCGCGCGCGGTGATCGCGACCTACGGCGGCGACCCGGACAACATGTTCGGCCCGTCCGACCACCCGGACTGGCTGCAGCACGATGTGGTGCTGCACGCGGCGGCGCTGCGCGGCAAGGCGATCTACCTCTCCGCGGGCAGCGGGATGCCCGGCGTCTACGACGGCCCGGACAACCCCGACTACCCCGGCAATCTCGGCCTCGGCGGCGCGCTGGAGGCGGGCACGAGCAACTGCACCCGCAGGCTCACCGCGCGCTTCCAGGAACTCGGCATCGGCGTGACGGCGCACCTGCGCGCCACCGGCACGCACTCCTGGCCGTACTGGGCCGACGAACTCGGGGTCTCCTGGCCGACCGTCGCGGCCGGGCTCGAGCTCTAGCCGGCGAAGCGTTCGCGCACCGCCGGGTCGGTGGCGAAGCGCAGGAACTGGTCGTTCTCGTGCGGATCGCCGGTGGTCACCCGGACCCCGTCCACGCCGTACGGTCGCACCAGCACCCCGGCCGCGGCCGCCGCCTCGGCGAACGCCGAGTTCTGCTCGCCCAGCGCCAGCCAGACGAAGTTCGCCTCGCTCGGCGGCACCGGGTACCCGGCGGCGACCAGGGCGGCGCGCACCCGGTCGCGCTCGGCGATCAGCGCCCCGGTGCGGTCGAGCAGCTCGGGGCGGGCCTCCAGCGAGGCGATGGCGGCCGCCTGCGCCACCCGGTTCACGCTGAACGGGATGTGCACCTTCATCAGCGCGGTGATCACCGCCGGGTCGCCGACGGCGTAGCCGACGCGCAGCCCGGCCAGCCCGTACGCCTTGGAGAAGGTGCGCAGCACGACGACGTTCGGCCGGTCGCGGGCGATCTCGACGCCGTTCGGGTGGTCCTGCGGGGTCAGCCGGAGGTACTCGAAGTAGGCCTCGTCCAGCACGACGAGCACGTGCGCGGGGATCGCGTCCAGGAAGCGCTCGAGCGCGGCCCTGCCGTGCGCGGTGCCGGTCGGGTTGTTCGGGTTGCAGACGAAGATCAGCCGGGTCCGCTCGGTGACGGCCGCCGCCATGGCGTCCAGGTCGTGCGTGAGCTCGGGGGTGAGCGGCACGGTCACCGCGGTGGCATTGCCGACCTGGGTGACGATCGGGTACGCCTCGAACGAGCGCCAGGCGAAGATCACCTCGTCGGCGGGGGCGGAGCAGGTGATCTGCACCAGCTCCTGGCAGAGCGCGACGCTGCCGCAGCCCGCCGCCACTCGCTGCACCGGAACCCCGAGGAACGCGGCGAGCGCGGTGCGCAGCTCGACGGCGTGGTTGTCCGGGTAGCGGTTCGCCAGCTCGGCCGCCTCGGCGATCGCCTTCGCCGCCGCGGGCAGCGGACCGAACGTGGTCTCGTTGCTGGCCAGCTTGGTCGCCCCCGGGTGGTCCCGGCCGGGGACGTAGGCGGGGATGGTGGCGAGGTCGGGGCGGATGTGCGCGGTCACCCTCCCAGCCTAGGCGGCCGGGCCGGGCGGTCGATATCCCGCACACGACCGACGGCCGAATCGCCGAGCAACCGGAAAAATCGGGCGCGTCCGCCGCTCCGACGTGGAAATTCTCGCAGATACCGGCAGGTACGCCTACCCTTGATTCATGCCGGGCACCTATGACGACATCGCCCCGCTACGCCGTGGCGACGGGGCGGATGGCGACCACACGACCGAGAGCGGCAGCGCCGTCGACCGCGTCCCCATCACCGTGCTCGAACCCGAGGGCAATGCCAGGGGCGGCATCGTGCTGCTGCACGAATCCCGCGAACGCGGCCCCGGCCTGCGCGACCTCACGACCGCGCTCGCCGCCGAGGGCTGGACCGTCGTCGCCCCCGACCTCTTCCACCGGGTCACCGGCGAACCGGAGCACGAGGTCTTCGGCGACGAACTGTTCGCCGACTTCGACGCCTGTTTCGACTGGCTCACCGCGCACGGCGTCTTCCCGGACTGCGTCGGCGTGCTCGGCTTCGACACCGCGGGCACCGCCGCCTTCCTGGTCGCCACCAACCGCCCCATCGGCGCCGCCGTGAGCGTCGCCGCCCGCGGCCTCACCGAGCCGCTCACCGCCGAAGCCGAGGCCCTCGTCCGGGCCGCCCCCCGCCTCCAGGCCCCCTGGCTCGGCCTCTTCGGCGCCGACGACCCCGCCGACGACGTCGAGAAGCTCCGCGACGCAGGCGCCGCCGCATCCGTCGCCACCCTCGTGGTCACCTACCCCGACGCCCAGCACCGCGCCGACCGCCCCGCCGAAGACGAGGACGACGACCCCGTCCGCGTCGACGCACAGACCAGAATCTTCGACTGGTTCGACAGTAATCTGCGCTGACCAGCCGTTTTGGTATGCCGAGGTCGGCTGCTGTAATCTTTCTGCTCGGTGGTCCGAAAGGGCCGGTGCCCTCGAAGAGAAGGCTCCAGGAGGCGTGCCAGAGCGGCCGAATGGGACTCACTGCTAATGAGTTGTCCCTTCACGGGGACCGGAGGTTCAAATCCTCTCGCCTCCGCCAAGCCCGGGTAACCGGGTGTACAACTGAACAGGCTATGCGCCCGTAGCTCAATGGATAGAGCATCTGACTACGGATCAGAAGGTTAGGGGTTCGAGTCCCTTCGGGCGCACAGATATTCACCCCGCTACCAGCTTCGAAGGTAGCGGGGTGAATTGCGTCTCGGGGGCTCGGGCACGGAACAGCCCCCGGGAGCGGACTCCCGGGGGCCGTGAAAACAGTTGCTCATACGCTGATTACAGATCCTCGAGCAGGATCAGGCCGTCCTGCAGCGCCCGGGCGAGCAGCGCGGCCTTGGTCTGGGCGGGTCGCCCGATGGCCTGGTACTTGTCGCGGATGCGGTTCAGGTGGGTGTTCACCGTCCCCATGGTGATGTAGAGCTCCTTGCAGGTCGCCGTTTTGGAGTCGTTGGCGAACCAGTGCAGCATCACCTCGATCTCGCGCGGGCTCAGCTTGGGCTGGGGCCGCTGCGGCAGTGCGGCGGTGCCGGGGTGACGGCCGAGGTGGAGTCCGGACAGAGCGCCCAGCGGCGCGGTGGCTGCAGTCATGACGTCGTTCCTTATAAGAGTGCTCGTGCTCATCGGTGAGATTGTCGGACCCCGACTTTCCGACGTTACTCAGTGTTGCAGGACGAATGGTTCGCCGCGAGATACCAGAACTGGTACCACCGTTACTGGGCTGAATGAAACGTGTTCCGCCACTTCGGTGCAATTTGCCCGTAAACCTTGGTACCACTTTCAACTACCGGCAAAAGCCCAGGTAGGAATGTTATTACCGACAGGTCGGTTTTAATATGGCGATCTCGGAGTGAATGGTGGGGAATTGCTGAGCCTCACCTTACCGGCGCGTACCGGGGATCGCTCGGGGCATGATCCGCATGCGCTTCCGGATTCACTTCCGGGAGAATTGTGGCGGCGAATACGGGGACAAGCTTATGTCCGTTCGGGCGCACTTCACGTCGTGTCTTCGCTCGACACGCTGAGCGTGTCGCGGAAACCGTGCGGCGGTGCCCGTGCTCGGCGAGAATGGCCGCTCGGGGAGGAGGGGTTCACCATGTGGCGGATCGGTGTGGTGGAGGACCACGAGAGCCAGATCATCGGGCTGAAGGCGATTCTGGCCGGGACGGACGATCTGCGGCTGGTCGCGCAGGGCGCGACGGTCGCCGAGATGCTCGCCGGCGCGGGCGATCTCGACCTGGTCGTGCTCGACCTGCGGCTCGGCGACGGCTCGATGCCGGAGGACAATGTGGCGCGGCTGCGCGCGGCAGGCGTCGAGTGCCTGGTGGTGAGCGCGGCGGAGGAGCCGTACCTGGTGCAGTCGGCGGCGCGGGCGGGAGTGCTCGGCGTGCTGCGGAAGTCGGCGAAGGTCGACGAGCTGGTCGAGGCGATCCGGTGCGCCGCGCGCGGGCTGCAGTGGACGACCATGGACTGGGCCGCCGCCATCGACCTGGACGACGAGTTCGTCGCGGTGAAGCTCAGCCCGCGCGAGCGGGAGGTGCTGCGGCTCTACGCGATGGGCGAGTCGGCGCAGCGGGTGGCGAGCGCGATGGGGCTCGCGCTGAACACGGTGAACAAGTACGTGCAGAACATTCGCGAGCGGTACGCGGAGGCGGGGCTGAACGCGAACACCAAGGTCGAGCTGTACCAGCGGGCGCTCGAGGAGGGCATCGTGCCCTACCCGCGCCGGTTCTGGGGGCGCCGCCGATGAGCGCCGCGCTGCTCACCGAGACCGATTCCGCCGCGGAGCGGGTGCTGCGCATCTTCGCCCGCTTCGTCGCCGCGGGGTACGTCTTCTACCTCGGGTTGCTGCTGCCCGACATCGTGCGCGGCACCCAGGTCACCGCGTGGTGGTGGACGCCGATCGCGCTGGTCGCCGTGTACGGCACCGGGTTCGCGCTCGGGATCGCGAGTTTCGGCGGCTCCGAGCGGCGGCTGCGGCTGCTGGCGGGCGCGGCCGCCGCCGGGTACCTGATCGCGGTGCTGCTCTGGTGGCCCGCCTGGAACGGCGGGCAGCTGGTTGAGCTGCGGGGGATGTGGTTCTCGCAGTTCAACGGGTTGGCCAGCCTCGCGGCGGCGGCCGCATGGCGGCCCAGGTCGGCGGTGGCGCACCTGGTGGCCGGGGCGGTGGTGGTGCAGACCATCAACCATCTCGTCCGGTCGGGGGAGAGCGAGCTGCTGCCGGAGATCGCCTGGAGCATCGGGTTCTGCCTGCTCCCGGTCTCGGCGGGGATCATGGCGGTGCGCACCGGCCGCATCCTCGACGAGACAAGGGCCGAGACCTACGCGGCCGCGGCAGGCGCCGCCTCGGCCAAGGCGCGGACGGTGGAGCGGGCCCGGTTCGACGCGCTCACCCACGACGGCGTGATGTCGACCCTGCTCTCCGCTGCACGACAGCCGATGAACCGGCTGCTCAGCACCCAGGCCGCCACCACGATGGCCAAGCTGGACACCTTCCGCTCCGGCGGCGATCCGGCCACCGAATTCGATGTGCCGGAGCTGGTCTCGCACATCCGGGTCGCGGTGAACGAGGTGAACGACCGGGTCGGGGTGGAGTCGGTGGTCGCGGGTGACGCTGCCGCGGCCCGCTTCCCGGCGGCCGCGGCGCGGACCGTCGGGGTCGGCATGGCCGAGGCGCTGCGCAACAGCTACCGGCACGCCGGGGCGGAGGCCGAGCGCTGGGTGGTGCTGCACGTCGCCGACGACGGCTTCCGCGCCACGGTCGGCGACACCGGGCGCGGCTTCGAGCTGGCGGCGGTGCCCGCCAACCGGCTCGGGATCGCGGTGAGCATCGTCCGGCAGATGAACGAGCTGCCCGGCGGCACCGCCGCGATCGAGACCGCGCCCGGCGCGGGCACCCGGGTGCACCTCTCCTGGAGCCGGGACGCATGAGCGCGCGCGACACCAAGGACATTCGCGACCTGCTCGGCATGCACACCACCGGCGCGCGGGTGATGGTCGGCGCGTACGTGCTGCTCATCTCGGTGGTCACCGTCGCGACCTGGCCGGGGATGCGCACGGTCTGGCCGACGGTGCTCAGCCTGATCGTGCTCGCCGCCGCCACCGTCGCGCTGATCGCGGTGCCCGGTGACCCGCTGCCGACGGTGGCGACCGTGGCCATGACGCTGGCCGGGCCGGTCGCCTGCGCGGTCACCCTGGTCGTGGTCCCGGTGCCGATGCTGACGCCGCTGCAGGCGTGGACGCACGGCGGGGCGACCACGGTCTACTGCTTCATGTGCGTGCGCGGGCGCTCGGGGTTCGCGTGGCTCGGCATTCTCGGGGTGACGCTGGTCTACATGGCGTGGACGGGGCTCACCGGGCAGGGCGCGTTGGCGGGATTCGGGCTGGTGGCGATCGAGATCGGGCCGCTCGGGATGGCGACGGTGCTCTCGTACACGCTGCGGCCGAACGCGCAGCTCACCTTCGAGCTGCGCGACGCGGCGCGGGATCGGTACGCGGAGGAATCCGCTGCCGCCGCCGCTCTCCAGGAGCGCGATCACCAGGTGAACCGGCTGGACCGGCTGACCCGGCCGCTGCTCACCCGGATCGCCGCGGGCACCCCGCTCACCGAGCGGGAACGGCTGGACTGCGAACTGCTCGAGGCGCACTTGCGCGACAGTCTGCGTGCCCCTGGGCTCAGTGACGCGCACACCACCGCGCGGGTGCGGGCGGCGCGCAGCCGCGGGGTCGAGGTGGTGCTGATCGATGACCGGGGGATGGTGGAGTCGGCGCCGGAGGTGCGGGAGCGGGTGCGCGAGGCGGTGGTCGCGGCACTGGACGGGACCGCGGACGGGTCGGTGCGGATCCGGATCCTGCCGCCGGGGCGGCCGACGCTCGCTTCGATTCTGGTACGGGCCGGTGCGGACGTTCGGCGTACGGAGTACGACCACGCCGGACTTCCGGCCGGGTGAGGTCGGCGGGCGCCGCGCGGAGTGCCAACGCCGGTCGGTGCCGAACACGACCAAGTGCGAACGGGGCTTCAGCGCCAGGCCGGGAGCTCCGGGAGATCGCCGGTGAGGCCGTCGGCTCCGCGGCCGAGCAGCCAGGCGAGCAGGGCGTGGGCGGGGCCGGTGATCAGGGTGCCGGGGGCGCCCGCGCCGATGGTCGCGCCGAAACCGGTGTCGTCCGTGCGCAGCTCGAAGGCGAGCCGGTCGCCCGCGTTCATGCCGTGCGTGGCGACGACCTCGGGTAGCAGCCGAGCGACGAAATCGGCGGGCCAGTCGTCGGGGGTGTAGCCGAAGGCCAGGTCGACGTGGTGGATCTCGACCTCTTGCAGCCGCATCCAGCCGATGGCGGCACCGGCGAACTCGCGGCCCTGCCGGTTGCGCACCAGCGTGGTCCACGCCGTCGACGGGAGCTCCGCGGCCGCCTCGGCCCAGCGCGCGGCGGCGGTTTCGTTGTCCGGGTACTGCTCGGAGATCGGGCGGCCGGCGCCCGCGGCGATATCGGCGTCGCGGGTGGTGGGGTCCGGGTACTGCGGGGTCTCGATGCCGGTGCGGGCCCAGGTCAGCAGGTTCACCAGGCTGTCGGCATTGCGGGCGAGGTGGGTGAGCAGGTGGCCGCGGGTCCAGCCGGGGAGCAGCGATGGCGCGGCCAGGTCGGCGTCGGTGAGCTCGCGCGCGCTGTCGAGGAAGCGCCGGGTGGCGGCCGCGACGGCGGCCAGATCGGCGGGTACCGGCGGTGGTGCGGCGGCGTCGGTCACCCCATCGACCCTACCGCCGCGGCGGCGCCGCCCGCCCGACTTCGAGCGCGAGCGCGAGCAGCCACAGCGACATGGCCGTCACCTGGATGCGCTGCGCGATGCCGAGCGCGTAATCACCGGAGAGGTTGTCCGCCACCAGCATCCACACCGTCGCCGCCGCGCCGACGGCCAACGCCAGCGCGCCGAACTCGCGCAGCGCGGGCCCGTAGCGGTACCGGAAGGCGGCGAGGGTGCAGGCGAAGGCGGCGACGGCGATCCCGGTGACGGCGAGGGTGCTGGTCAGGGCATGCGGCTGGTGCAACTGCGGGAAGAGGCCGCTGTCCCCGCAGTCGGCGCAGTCGCGCAGCGGCACCCTGGCGTCGGCCACCGTCGCCGCGCCGAAGCAGAGCAGCGCGACCCAGCCGGTCACCGTCAGCGGCCTGCGCGGGAAGCGGGCCAGCGCCACCGCCGCGGCCAGTGCGGCGAGGATGCCCGCCACGGTGTCGGCGGTGGAGAAGACCCAGCGGTAGGGCTTGCCCTCGGCGTCGAGTTCGCTGAGGAAGGCGTGCACGGGGTCGGCGTGCAGCGGCAGCGCGAACTGCAGCACCCAGGCCGAGTAGCTCAGCCCGGCCACGGCGAGGGCGATCGCGACGAACCAGGTGGCGGGGCCGCGATCCGAAGTGAGCATGGATTCGATTGTTACTCGCGCGACCGCCGGACCGAGCGCACACCGATCCCGAAGGGCGCACACAGGCTGGTGTCAGGTTCGGCGTGCAGGCTGGTCAGCGAGACGAGGAGGTGAACCGATGATCGCAATCGCGACGGCGGTGGCCGGCTGCGCGGTGATGGCGGCCATGGCCGTGTCCGGCTACCTGGCGCAGCAGGCGCCGAGCACGGTGGTCCGCGCCAGGCGCTGAGTCAGCGGACGGCGGCCTGGACGCGGTCGGCGGCGGCCGCCGGGTCCTCGTGCTCCCAGATCCGGACGACCTGCCAGCCCGCGGCCGTCAGCTCCGCGTCGGTGGCGCGGTCGCGGGCCACATTGCCCGCGAGTTTCGCCGCCCACCACTCGGCATTGTTCTTCGGGTCGGTGGCGTGCCGCGGGCAGCGGTGCCAGAAGCAGCCGTCCACGTAGACGGCGACGCGGCGGCGCGGGAAGACCACGTCGGCGCGGCGGCGCTGGCCGCGCAGCGGGGCCCGGTCCACGAAGTAGCGCAGGCCGCGGCGGTGCAGTTCGCGGCGCAGCGCCAGTTCCGGCTTGGTGTGCGCGCGGCGCTGACGGGACATCCGCGCGCTCGTTGCCGCGTCGGTGGTGGGGCGGGTCATGCCGCCCAGCCGCCCATGCGGTCCAGGTGCGTCTCGACGTCGTCGAGGAAACCGGGCGGGAAGCGGAGCGTGCCCATGCCGGTGCGGCGCAGGAAACCCGCGGTGGCGCGGGCGGAGAGCAGCCGGGAGCCGGTCAGGTAGTCGGCGAGCCCCTCGTAGGGCTCGTGCACCGGCCAGGTGGAGACCGGGGCGCGGTAGGCGCGGCCGGCCCGGCCCCACGCTGCGCTCGGCCACGGCTGGCCGGGGGCCAGCTCGGGGCCGTCGGGGAGGGGATCCGCGGTGCTGTCCAGGCGGCTGCCGACCCACTCGGCCATCCGGACGCTCACCGCGTTGCCGACCAGTTTCCAGCGGTGGCCCTGGCGGAAGCCGGGGACGGTCAGGGCCGGCTCGGTCCAGCCCGCGGCGAAGCCCTGCAGCCGTTCGCCGTCCTCGATGCCCGGCGTGACGATCTCGCCCGCGGGCAGCCGGACGGCGGGCGGGCTGGCGATGCCGAGCGCCGAGCCGCCCTTGAGCGTCGGGACCGCGTTCACCGCCCAGCCGAGGCCGCGGACGCCCTCGGTCCAGTAGAAGCCGCAGGGGTCGTGCGCGGGGTCGCCCTGGTCCAGCGGGCCCGCGTCCTCGGCGAGCAGGACCCGGCGCGGGTCCTCGGTACGCGAGGCCAGCAGCAGGACGCGCTGCCTGCGCTGCGGGAGGCCGAAGGCGCGGGCGTCGACCACGCGGTAGGCCCAGGTGTAGCCGAGCTCGTCCAGTGCGCCGGTGATGTGCCGCATGGCGGCGCCGCGGCCGAGTTGCAGCATGAACGGGACGTTCTCCAGCAGCAGCCAGCGGGGGCCGCGGCGGCGGCGGACCAGGCGGAAGATCTCGTCGACCAGGCCGGAGCGGGTGCCGGAGATGCCTGCCGTGCGGCCTGCCTGGGAGAGGTCCTGGCAGGGGAAACCGGCGGAGACCAGCTCAGTTCCCTGGGGAAGGGAGCGCAGGCGGGTGACATCGGGGTGGACGGGGATGCCGGGGAAGCGGGCCTCGAGCACCGCCCGAGCGCCGGGATCGATCTCGCAGAGCAGCTCCGTTTGCCACCCGGAAGCGGACAAGCCGAGCTCGAGTCCGCCGATTCCGGCGAAGAGCCCCACCATCCGCATGGACATACATATTGCCTGTGTTGGATTGGCCCGGCTGCGCCGGGCGTGTTCGCCGCCCTTCGGGGTCCCGTCGTTCAGCGCTCGAGTCTCGCGCCTTCGGCGCATGCGCTTTCGAGCGCTGAACGACGGGACGGGCGGCGAACGGGGCTCGTAAGACTCGCCCCCTCGGTGCGGCCAAGGGCAGGGCTGGTGTGGTGGAAATTCGGTTGGCGGGGGCGACGTCCGGTGCCACTCTGGAGGGTCGGAGCTGCTGCCCGTCTTTCACCCGCCCGTCCCGCCGCGTCGGCGGCTGCCGTGGTGCGCACTATCGAGGGGGAACCTTGTCCGTCGTGCTCGATCCCGCCGCCGAGCGAATACCCGCGCCGCCCGCCCCGGCGAAACCCCGGGGCCGGACGGCGGCGCTGCGCCGGTTCCTGCCGTACCTGCGCCCGCATCGAAACAAGATCGCGGCGGCGACGGCGCTCGCCATCCTCGCCATGCTGACCGAGATCGTGATCCCGCTGCTGATCGCCAGGATCATCGACGGGCCGATCGCGGGCGGCCACTACGGCTCGGCGATCCCGCTGATCGGAGTGGTGCTCGCCCTCGGGTTGCTGCAGGCGCTCGGCACCTGGGGCAGGCGCCGGATGGTGGCGCGGCCCGCCGCCGAGTTCGAGGTCGCCATGCGCGCGAAGATCTTCGGCAAGCTGCAGCGGCTCGCCATCGGCAACCACGACGCCTGGGAGTCCGGCCAGCTGCTCTCCCGCGCGGTGGACGACCTCGCCACGCTGCGCCGCTTCGTAGCCTTCGCCGGGCCGTTCCTGGTACTGCACATGGTGGTCGTGCCGATCGGGCTGCTCGTGCTGTGGATCCTGATCCCGCCGCTCGGCGCCGCCTTCACCGTGCTCGCCATCCCGATCGTCGCCGTCTGCTACCGCTTCGTGCAGCGCTACGAGGTGGCGTCGCGGCGCTCGCAGGACCAGAGCGGCGACCTGGCCACCATCGCGGAGGAGTCGGCGCAGGGCATCCGGGTGCTCAAGGCGTTCGGCCGCGGGCCGTTCCTGGCCGCGCGGTTCGTGCGGCAGGCGCGGGAGCTGCGCGGCACCGAGATGGTGAAGGTGCGGCTGGACGCCACGCTGTGGTCGACCATGGTCGGGCTGCCGCAGCTCGCCATCGTCTTCGCGCTCGGCTACGGCGGGTACGCGGTGGTGCACGGCCAGATGTCGCTCGGCACGCTGGTCGCGGGCATCACGCTCGCCACCTTCCTGCAGTGGCCGATCATCTGGACCGGCTTCCTGCTCTCCGAGCTCAACGACGCCAGCACCGCATCGGACCGGTACTGGGAGATCCAGGACATCCCGCTGCTCATCACCGACCCGCCCGACCCCGACCCGCTGCCCGCCGCGGTCCGCGGCGACCTGCGGCTGGAGCACGTGCGGTTCGCCTTCCCCGGCGCGCGCGCCGAGGTGCTGCGCGACGTCACGCTGCACGTGCGCCCCGGCGAGACGGTCGCGCTGGTCGGCGCCATCGGCAGCGGCAAGACCGCGCTGCTCAACCTGATCCCGCGGCTCTACGACGTCACCGGCGGCAGCCTCACCGTCGACGGCGTCGAGGTCTCCCGGCTGCGCCTCGACGACCTGCGCACCGTGGTCACCGCCGCCTTCGAGGAGCCGGTGCTCTTCTCCGCGAGCGTCAGGGAGAACGTGGCGCTCGGCGAGCCGGAGGCCACCGACGCCGACGTGCGCGCCGCGCTGGAGATCGCCCAGGCCACCGAGTTCGTGGAGCAGCTCCCGTGGGGGCTGGACACCAGGATCGGCGAGCAGGGGCTCAGCCTCTCCGGCGGGCAGCGGCAGCGGCTGGCGCTGGCCAGGGCGGTGCTCGGCGCCCGCGCCGGGGGCAGCGCGGGCCGGGTGCTCGTGCTCGACGACCCGCTCTCGGCGCTCGACGTGGACACCGAGGAGCGGGTGCAGGCGCGGCTGCGCAGCGTGCTGGCCGGGGCGACCACGCTGCTGGTGGCGCACCGGCCCTCCACCGCGGCGCTGGCCGATCGGGTCGCGCTGCTCGCGGACGGCCGCATCGTCGCCGAGGGCAGACACGACCAGTTGCTGCGCACCAGCACCCGCTACCGCGAACTGATGGGAGGTGCGTGATGACGACAAGCACCGACGACCGGAAGGACACCGACCCCGCCGACTGGCGCGGGATCGCCAACGAGGACCGCGAGGTCACCCAGACCGGCAACCTGGTGCTCGCCGCCCGCTCGCGCAGGCTGCTGCTCGACCTGGTGCGGCCGTACCGGGCACGGGCCGCGATCGTGCTGCTGCTCATCGTGGTGGACAACGCGCTGAAGGTCTCCGGGCCGCTCTTCATCGCCTACGGCCTGGACAGCGGGCTGGCCGCGGGCGGGCGCGGCGACTGGCGGCCGCTCACCCGCACCGTCGCCGGCTTCGCCGCGGTGACCCTGCTCAGCATGCTGACCACGCTGGTCTTCCTGCGGATCTCCGGCACGCTCAGCCAGAGCGTGCTCTTCGACCTGCGCGGGCGGCTCTTCGCGCACGTGCAGCGGCTGAGCGTGGAATTCCACGAGAAGTACACCTCGGGCAAGGTCATCTCCCGGCTCACCGGCGATATCGAGACGCTGCAGGAGCTGCTGGAGGGCGCGCTGAACCAGGCGCTCAGCGCCATGCTCTCGGTGGTCACCATCGCCGCGCTGCTCATCTACCTGGACGCCGGGCTCGCGGTGATCGTGCTGATCGGCTTCGTGCCGCTGGCGCTGGTCACCCGCTGGGCGCAGCGCAGGCAGCGGAGGGGATACCGGCGCACGCGGGTGGCGATCGCCCGGGTGGTGGTGCACTTCGTGGAGACCATGGGCGGCATCCGCGCGGTGCAGGCGTTCCGCCGGGAGGGCCGCAACCACGCGGTGCTCGCGGCCGAGGACAGCGAGTTCCGCGAGGCCAATGTCGCCGCCGCCTTCGGCATGAGCGACTACACCGGCCTGACCAGGCTGCTCGGCAACCTCACCACGGTGATCGTGCTCTCGGTCGGCGCCTGGCAGGTGATCGAGGGCAACCTCGCGATCGGCGTGCTCGCCGCCTACCTGCTCTACCTCAACGAGTTCTACGGCCCGCTGGACGAACTGGCGCAGGTGTTCAACGCCTACCAGTCGGCGGCGGCCGCGCTGGAGAAGATCTCCGGCGTGCTCGAGGAGGAGCCGTCGGTGCCGGAGCCGCGCGACCCCGTTCCGCTGGCGAACCCGGCGGGCGCGCTGCGGATGGACGCGGTGTGGTTCGACTACGCCGGGAAGCAGGGTGGCGCGCCCGTGCTGCCCGAGTTCGATCTGGAGATTCCGGCCGGGCAGGTGATCGCGCTGGTCGGGGCGACCGGGGCGGGGAAGTCGACGCTGGTCAAGCTGCTCACCCGGTTCTACGACCCGAGCGGGGGCACGGTCAGCCTCGATGGCGTCGACCTGCGCCGGATCGCCGATGTCGAGCTGCGCCGGGCCGTGGTGATGGTCACCCAGGAGGCGTACCTCTTCGCCGGGTCGATCGCGGACAACATCCGGCTCGGGCGGCCGGAGGCGACCGATGCCGAGGTCGCTGCCGCCGCCTCCGCGGTCGGGCTCGACCAGTTCCTCGCGACGCTGCCGGACGGGCTCGGCACCGACGTGCGCAAGCGCGGCGGCAGGCTCTCCGCCGGGCAGCGGCAGCTGGTGGCGTTCGCCCGGGTATTTCTGGCCGATCCCGCCGTCATCGTGCTGGACGAGGCCACCTCCAACCTGGACATCCCGAGCGAGCGGCTGGTCCAGGAGGCGTTGGAGCGGGTGCTGCGCGACCGCACCGCGGTGATCATCGCGCACCGGCTCTCCACGGTGTCGATCGCGGACCGGGTGCTGGTGCTGGAGGCCGGTCGGATCGTGGAGGACGGGGCCCCGGCGACGCTCGTCGCGGGCGCCGGACGGTTCGCCGGGCTGCACGCGGCGTGGCGGGAGACGCTGGTGTGATGCGGCCGACGGCCCCGCGTCGCTTACCGTAGAAGGGTGACGAACCCAGCCCCAGGACCCGAAAGCCAGCCGGAGGAATCCCGGTGGCCGGCGATTCTCACGTGGGTTGCCCACACCGGGAAGCGCATGGAATCCGTGCGCGTGACGCTCAACGGGAATCGGATCCGCGCCGCGGGCCGCATGATCGGCGCCGCCTGCGACGACCACCCGGCCTTCAGCGCCTCCTACGACCTGGTCACCGATGAGAACGGCGCCACCAAGCGGCTCTCGCTGCGCACCACGACCAATGCGGGCGAGCGGCATGCCTCGCTGGCGCGGGACAACGAGAACTACTGGCTCATCGACGCGGGCGGCAGCCATGTGCGGGCCACCTTCGCCGGTGCGCTCGATGTCGACGTGGTGCTCAGCCCGTTCTTCAACACGCTGCCGATTCGCCGTTTCGGACTGCAGCACGCGGTGGAGGAGGTGCAGGTGCCGGTCGTCTACGTCCGGCTGCCCGACCTGCTGGTGCAGGAGGCGAACCTGGTCTACAGCAGCGCCGCCGACGGGATCAGCGTGCTCTCGCCGGTGTCGAGTGCCACCGTCACGGTGGACCGGGACGGGTTCCTGCTCGATTACCCGGGGCTCGCGCGGCGGGTCTGAGTTCGGCCCGCCGGGTCGCCCCGCCTCAGTCCATGGCGGTGAGGACCGCGCCCCGGCGTCCTGCCGCGCGGAGAGTCTCCAGCCAGCCGATGGCGCCGGGCTCGACGCCCGAGATGACTTCTCGGCGCTGCTCCTCGTAGTGGCGGCGGGCGGTATGGCCCGCCTCTGCGAGCGCGGCGAGCGAGTCGTCCTCCAGGGCGCGGCGCGCCTCAGCGAGCACGGCAAGCGTCTCGTCGAGTACCGCTCGCAACGCCTCGGCGTTCGGCTCGCAGATGGCGCGGACCAGGTCCGGCGCGGTCCCCGCCACCCGGGTTCCGTCCCGGAACGAACCGGCGGCGAGCCCGAGCGCGAGCGCCCCGCCCGCGGCCCCGGCCTGCGCCAGCGCCTCGGCCAGCACGTGCGGAAGGTGCGAAATGCGCGCCACGGCGGCGTCGTGCTCGGCGGCGGTTACCGGCACCACGTGCGAACCACAGTCCAGCGCGAGCCGCGCCACCCGCCGCCACACCGCCGGGTCGGTGCCGTCGTCGACGGTGACCGCCCACGCCGCGCCGCGGAAGAGCGCGGCATCCGTGGCCGCCCAGCCGGACTCGGCGGTGCCGGCCATGGGATGCCCGCCGACGAACCGGTCCGCGAGCCCGTGCGCCCGCACCGCCGCGGCCACCGGCGCCTTGACACTCACCACATCGGTCAGCGCGCAGCCGGGGGCGTGCGCCGCGACCTGGGCGAGCACCACGTCCAGCGCGGGCATCGGCACCGCGAGCACCACCAGCGCATCGGCCGCGGCTGCCCGGCGCAGCACGGCGGGGAGGTCGGTGCCGACGTCGAAGCCGTCCGCGCCCGCGGAGATCTCGGAGCGGTTGTAGCCGAAGGTTTCCCAACCGGCGGCGGTCGCCGCCCGGAGCAGCGAACCGCCGATCAACCCGGCGCCGAGCACACACAGGGACGCTGTCATCGGTTCGGAGTTCTCCTACGACTTCAACAATTGAGCTCGGGCAGACTACCGTGGCGGCCATGGCAGCACAGCGCTCGGGAACGAACGGAGCGGCGTCGGACGATTACGACGACGTCGAAGGGTTCGCCGTGGCAGTTGTACGTGAAGAGGGTAAATGGCGGTGTAGCCCGCTGAGCAACGCCGCGCTCGGCGATCTCGTCGCCGCCGAGACCGAGTTGAAGGCTTTGCGCAGCTCCGGCGCGGTCTTCGGGCTGCTGGACGTGGACGACGAATTCTTCGTCGTGGTGCGGCCCGCGCCGAGCGGCACCCGGCTGCTGGTCTCCGACGCCACCGCCGCCATCGAGTACGACATCGCCGCCGACGTGCTCGAGGCGCTCAACCTCGAGGTCCCCGACATCGACCCGGACGAGGTCGACGACGTGGAGCCGTGGGAGGAGGGCGATCTCGGCGTGCTCGCCGACCTCGGCCTACCTGAGCCGGTGCTCAGCGTCATCCTGGCCGAGACCGACCTGTACCCGGACGAGCAGCTCGGCATGATCGCCCAGCGGCTCGGCTTCGCCGACGAGTTCGCCGCGGTGCTCGACAAACTGCCGCACTGAGGTGAACGGCGCCGCCGACGCCGCGCTCATGCGGGCCGCGCTGGACGCGGCCGGCGCGGCCGGTGCGCGCGACGTCCCCATCGGCGCCGTCGTCTTCGATGCCGACGGGCGGGAACTGGCCCGCGCCGCCAACGCCCGCGAGGAACTCGGCGACCCCACCGCGCACGCCGAGATCCTCGCCCTGCGCCGGGCCGCCGCGGTGCACGGCGACGGCTGGCGGCTCGGCGGCACCACCCTGGTCGTCACCGTCGAGCCATGCACCATGTGCGCGGGCGCGCTGGTACTGGCCCGGGTGGCCCGCGTCGTCTTCGGGGCATGGGAGCCGAAGACCGGCGCCGTCGGCTCGCTCTGGGACGTGGTGCGCGACCGCCGGCTGAACCACCGCCCCGAGGTGCGCGGCGGCGTGCTCGAGGCCGAATGCGCCGCCCTCCTCGATCAGTTCTTCCGCGAACACCGCTGACCAGCCGTTTCGGTGTTCCCGAGCCGTCCGTGTATGGTTGTCGGCGGTGGCGTGTCCGAGCGGCCTAAGGAGCACGCCTCGAAAGCGTGTGAGGGGTAACCCCCCTCCGAGGGTTCAAATCCCTCCGCCACCGCCACAGCGCCCTACCTGGTTCCCGCAGGTAGGGCGCTTTTTCTATGCCGTCTCGGCGTCGCTCGCCCGCCGTTTGGGCACGAATTGGGCACACTCGGAATGCAGCGCCGCGGCGACGGCGTCCAGGTCGGTGTCGAAGAGGTCGGCGTACACCCGCAGCGTGACCGACGGGTCGGCGTGGCCGAGCATCCGCGCCAGCGCGAGCACGTTCACCCCGGCGCTGATCGCCAGGCTCGCGCAGGTGTGCCGGAGGTCGTGCGGCGTGATCGGCTGGACGCCGGACCGCTTCACCGCGCCGACGAACCATCCGCCGCTCGACTTCGGCCGCGGCAGGTAGTCCACGCCGTTGCCGAACACCAGCGCGTCGGGGCCGCGACCCTCGCACTGCCCCGCCAGCTCGTTCAGCACGAACTCAGGCACCGGCACGGACCGCTCCGTGCGGCTCTTCGTCTCGCCGACGGCGTGATCGACGCCGAGCTGCACGGCGTTGTCGGCGACCGCCAGGCGCCGCCGCAGGAACTGGACATCGCGCACCCGCAGCGCGACCGCCTCGCCCCACCGGATGCCGGTGAACGCGAGCACCAGCACCAGCGCGCGGTGTTGGCCGGCCTCGCCCGCCAGCCGGGCCACGTCCTCGGCCGAGAGGTAGACGTGGCGCTTCTTGCGCTTGCGGGGCAGGTTCTCCACCCCGCGGGCGGGGTTGCTTCGCAGCCGCTTCCCCTTCACCGCGTCGTCGAGGATCCCGGCGAGCACCCCGTACGCCCGGATCACCGTCGTCGGGCCGCTGCCGCCGCGGCCCATCTCGCCGATCCAGACCTCGACGTCGGCGAGGTCGATCTGCGCCACCTGGCGCGCACCCCACCGCGGCTGCACGTGGTTGCGCCAGGCGGACTCGAGCGTGCGGTAGTTCGACGGGGCGACCTGGGATTCCTTGCGCCGGAGCCAGGTGGGCGCGAGCTCGGCGACCGTGATCCGGCCGAGCGCGGGCGCCACGTAGTCGCCCGCCATCTTCGACACCTCGACGGTGCTGGCGAACTGCTCGGCGTCGATCTTGCGCCGGAACCCACGCTTCTTGGTCTGCTTCCCGTCGGGCTTGCGGTACCGGACTTGGTAGCGCTTACCGGCCTTTGTCTCGTAGGGCTCAATCGTCGCCATCGGAAATCGCCTGTCGCAGTTCGTCCTTCAAGGTCCGGGCGATCCGCCCGCGCTTCTGGTTGCTCGCGCCGTCGCCCGCTCGAGCGTCGCGCTCTGCGGAGAATCCGCGCCCCCACATCTCGACCGATCGCGCCAGCATCTCGGCCACGCTGAGCCCGAGGTCGGCGGCTGCGCGCTCGTCCGCGTCGGTGGCGTTGTGCATCGCGGCCTGCCAGGCGTTCACCTGGTCCAGATCCTCGAGCCAGTCTTCCCGGTTGTCGAGCCATCGACGCACCACGCGCCGCGCTTCTTCCGCCTCGGCCGCGAGCGCCGGAGTCTCCGATGCGAAGACCCGGACCAGCTCGCCTCTGAGGTACCCAGCGAGGCGGGCAGCGGGCATCACCAGGACGTCGTTCAGCCGGATCGGTCCATCGTGGGCAACCAGGTCCGCCAGCGTCACGTCCTGCCCGGTGAGGCTGCGCAGCGCCGCCGCGATGGCGACCAAATTCGGGAGCGTCGGGCTGATGCGTCCCTTCTCGAGATCTGCCACTCGGCCGGTATTCCACTTCAAGCCAGCCCATTGAGCGTGGCGGCTCATCTGATCCGCCGTGTGCTCCCCGCGGATCCGCCGGGCGTTTGCGCCGATCACCTCTGCTACGGGGACCTCGCGGGCGGGTTCGTTCTCGCTGGCGGGCATAGCCGATGACGTTAGCCGAAGTATCCGAGTGTTGACAGTGCGCGCACGGTGTGGTCCCATCTCATCACGTCAGGCAACAAATACGAGGAACGAGGAATCGACCATGACGACCAAGCACGCCGGGGGAGCGCAGTCCGTGCTCAGCGCCGATAAGCCGCGGCCGCTCGCCACCCCCACCGAGATCGCCGAGTACCTGGGGACCACCGTCGCCGCGCTGGCGCAGCAGCGGTACCGCGGCGAGGGCGCGCCCTACAAGTTGCTGGGCAGGCGGATTCGCTACGACTGGGCCGAGGTCACGGCCTGGGTTCAGGCGAACACCGTCGAGTGCGCCTGATGCGCGACCACCCCCACAACGGGAGCGGCCCGGGAGCGGTTGCACCCGCTCACCGGGCCGAGAAGAACCACACCACCAGCCAAGGAAGCGGATTCACCGTGAAGAATACCCCCATCCAGTCCGGCGACCGTGTGCGCGTCGTCGACCTCGACCAGGTCGGTCAGCTCCGGGAGACCGGCCGATTCGGCACGGTGCTGCCGGGCGCCCGCCCGGGCGACGGCTTCTTCCGGGTGCAGGTCGACGACATCACCCGGACGCTGGTGTTCGCGGCGTGGCGGCTCGAGCGGGTCGCTGAGTCCATCGACCAGCTGGTGGACGACGTGCCGCCGCTGGAGGGGTGGCAGGTCGAGCCCTGGAACCTGTCGAGCACCCGGCAGGCCCTCGTCCGGATCTGGTCCCTCGAATTCTCGAAGAGCGGCAACAACTTCGGCGTCTGGCTGGAGGTGACCGACGTGTGGTCGGGCCGCGGCCCGGTCCGGCGCGGCCCGGTCGAGCTGCGGGTGGCGTTCGACGGTTTCGTGCCGCTGAGCTACCCCGATGCGCTTGAGGCCGCCGACGCGCTGCGTCGCGCCGCCGACTACCAGCGCGGGATCCGGGGTGCCCAGTGAGCGCGCCGACCCCCGGGGAGCGGGTGCGGGTGATCGCCACCGGCGAGCTGGGCACGGTGGTCGACGTCCTGGTGGTGGTGCTGCTCGACGACCTCGACGACGGCACCGTGTTCGAGGCTTCCGCGCTCGAGCGAGTGGACGGTGCGCGGTGAGCGGGCCCGACAAGGACCCGGCCGCGCCGGGCGACGTGGCGCACCTCGAGGCCGTGGACAGCCTCTTGATCGCGAAGGCGTACTCGACCGCGTCTCGACGCCTGCGGCTCAGCCAGGGGCGCTGGCTGAGCCGCCAGTCCGTCGACTACGGCGGGCTGTCCGGTGTCGGTCGCCCCCGGCTGATCGAGCTGCAGGGTGATCCGGCGCTGACCCCGGCGGGGCGCCGCAACCGCCGCAACGGCATGGTCTGCGTCATCTCCGCGCTGCACGAGCTCGGGCTGCGGCCGGACAACCCGGCCGCTGGGCTGCCCCGCGTGCGCTGCCCGTTTGGGACGCCGGACCCGATCGACGACCCGGCGCTCTACACCACGCTCGGCGATGAGACGAAGGACTCGCGTGCCCGGCGGTGCGTGCGGATCATGGCCGAGACCGGGCTGCGCCGCCACGAGGCGGCCAAGCTGCGGCGCGAGGACATCCGGGGCTACCCCGGGCGCTACGAGCTGCGCGTGATCGGCAAGGGCGGTGTCGAGCGGGTGATCCCGATCGGCGACGAGCTGGCCGACTTCATCCGCGACGGGCAGGAGACCGGCTACGTCTTCCCCGGGCGCATCGACGGGCACCTGTCCGCGCAGTACCTGGGCAAGCTCGTCGCCGATGCGCTGCCGCCGGGGCGGACCGCGCACAAGATCCGGCACCGGTACGCCTCCACCGCCTACGCGGCGACCAAGGATCTGCGGGCCGTGCAGCAGCTGCTCGGGCACGCGAGCGTGCGCACGACGCAGATCTACACCGCGGTTCCCGACGACGCCGTGCGCGCCGCGGCCATGTCCACCCGCCTCGAGGTGCCGCAGGGGTAGCCGAAGCGATCGGGAGGGGGGTGTTGCACCCCCCTCCCGTACAAGTCCACCGACAGCAACGAGGCCCTGCGGGAGAGGAAAGGTGATGTGGCACCCGCCGACAAATTCGCCTGGATGAAGGCACTACGGGGCGCCGACCTCACGCACGCCGAGTACCGGGTGTTGATCAACCTCAGCACCTGGGCGAACGGCGATCTGACCAACGCCCGGCCCGGGTTCAAGAACCTGTGCGAGGCGGCCAAAGTGAGGCCGCAGACGGCTCAGGAGGCCCTGCGCAAGCTCATCGAGAAGGGCTGGATCGAGGTCTCAGCGCGCGGCGGCGGCAGTGGGCGCTCGACCGTGTACACCCTCACCGTTCCCGCTGGGATGGGGTGTGGCGAACTCACCCCATCGACCGACGAAAACCCCCACGGTGAGCGTGCTGGTTCAACCGAGAACCCCCACGCTCACCGTGGGGGTTCGCCAGACGTAACCCCTACGGTGAGCGTCGAAAACCCCCACGGTAGGAGTCCAGAAACCCCCACGGTGAGCGTCGAAAACCCCCACGGTGACCGTGGGACCACCAGGTCTGATCAGATAACTACACCAGGTAATGATCAGCTGTTCGGTCACCTAAGTAACGCGGGTGCGGGCGCGCGCGGGGCTGAGCAAGGCGCAGCCGAAAGAACTCCTCCCGATCTGAGGGTGGTGAAAGCGGCGGCGGCCGACCCCGGACCCGACCCGTATACGAACCCGATGGCGTGGCTCGACCGCGAACTCCCCTTCGGCGGGTTCCACACCGGGGAGCGCGCACGGGCCGAGCAGCTGCTGGCGGAAGGGGTCGGCTACGCCACGGTGAAGTACACGATCCTGCGCGAGCGTCACGCGTCGAGACCGGCACGCAGGATCGGCCGCTCGTGATCACGCCGGAGGACGAGCAGCGCCTGGACGCCTTCACCGCCGAGCGGTTCGGCAAGCGGTTCCGGGACTGCACCCGGGCGGAGTTCGTCGCCGAGCAGGACCGCCAGCGCGCGGAGTTCACCGCGCTGCTCGCCGCCATGCAGGCCGTCGCGCTCGGGCTCGCGTGGATGGACGCCGAGGCGGGGGAGGTGGCGCAGAGCGTCGCCGAGCTCGAGCGGCTGGCGAACGAGCGGTGGCGGGCCGATGGGTAAGCCGATGCACATCCCCGCCGCGGTGGCCCGGCTCGCCGATCCCCGGCTCTACGGCGCCGCCTGCAGCGGCATGGCCCCGGCCTTCGACGTCGAGCCGCTCGACGGTGAGGAGCAGCAGGAGCGCGCCGAGCGCCTGGCCGTGGCGGTGAAGGTGTGCACCGGCTGCCCGGTGCGCGCCGCGTGCGGGACGGTCGCCGAAGAGCTGGGTCGGTACGCGGCCGGGCTCGTGTGGTCGGGCACCGCGCGCGGTGTGCGGGGGCGGCCGCGCAAGGACATGCGGTGACCGCGGCCGACCCGCTCGCCCGGCACCTGGCGTTCCTGCGCTGGCTCGTCGCCTCCGAGATCCACCGCCGCGCGCAGGCCGGGCGGTCGATCCCGATGGAGCTTCGCGCCGCCGAGCGCGACCTGACCAGCGCGCTGTCCGTTGACGGACAGGCCGGCGTCCCCCCTGGCGAAGAATCCGAGTGGATCACCAGCACGGAGGCCGCGCACCGGCTCGGATGCACCGAGCGCACCGTGAGGCGGCACGGGCCCCGGCTCGGTGGCCGGAAGGTCGGACGGTCCTGGATCTTCCGGGCCGACGCCGTAGCCGAACACGCAGGAGGCAGCACGCCATGACCGACATCGACCCGCTCGACGTCGCCGAGTACGTCTCGGGGCTCAGCGACGAGCACTTCTCCGCGCTGGTGCGCCACGCCCGCCCCGACGGCAGCGAGACCGCGGACCGCGCGGCGGTGCGCACGCTGTTCGGCCGCGCCGAGACCGTTGAGCCGCCGGTCGAGGAGGAGAAGCCGCGCAACCACGTGCCCCGCGAGGGGCGGACCCAGCAGCGACCGGGTGAGGACCCGGCGCTCGCCGTCGTGCGCGAATTGTTCCAGCCGTAGCCGACCCCGACGCCTGACCCCGAGGAGAACCACGTGAACGTGGAGAACACGTTTGTCATCACCGCGCTGCAGCAGACCCGCCAGCACTTTCGCTACTTCGAGCTCGAGGTGCCCGCCCAGCTCGAGGCCGACCTCGCCGATGTCGACAAGGTCGCGGCCCGGATGGGCCACACGTACGAACCCGGTAAGCTCCTCGATCGCGTATGGGACGCGCTGGCCGCCGACCGTGACCCCGTCACCGACAAGGCCGTCGCCGCCCAGCTGCACGCCGATCTGCTCTGGAAGCAGAACCTCGGCCCGGCGCTGGACGGCCGCATCAGCCGGGAGAAAGCCGCGGCCATCACCAAGCACGCGCCCGCCATCCTCAAGGCGATGGCGCCCGTGGTCACCGCGGCGGACAAGGCGATCGCTGCGGCGCACGCCGTGATCCCTGGACTCAACATCTCCAGCACCAACGCCATGACCACCGTGCCCGCCGTGCACGCGACCGCGTGGGCGCAGGCGCGGGAGACCGCCATCAAGCTCACCCGGGCGCACCAGGTCTGGGAACTCGTCGCACGCACCGCGCGGCTGGTGAAGCCCACCAGCTTCAACGCCCCAGGACTTCCCGGCCTGGTCTTCGCCGAACTGTCCCCCGATGAACTGGACGCACTCGCCGAGGTGAGCGCCGCGGCGACGGGCAGCTCGGGCGCCGACCCCTGGGCCGTGGCGCTGGTGCAGGCCGGGCACCGGCTCAACTACGCCGCCGACCCCGCCGAGTACAACGACCGCGCGCAGGCCATCGCCGACTATCGCGCTGCCGTGCGCCAGGCCGAGCGCGAGGCGTACGAGCGGGGCACCGCGCCGAAGGCGGTGACCCTCACCCGCATCCGCTCCGGCCAGGTGTTGGACCGGTTCTCGGTCTGACGGGAATGGGGCAACGCCGATGGTCGCTCGGAACACCACGACACAGAACCGCCACCGCGCCTACCTCCGGCGCAGCCGCCCGCCGTGCCACCTCTGCGGGGGCGAGATCGACTACTCGCTGCACTGGCGAGACCCGCTGTCGTTCGTCGTGGATCACGTGATCCCGCTCGCTCGAGGCGGCGAGGACACGCGGGAAAATACCAGGGCTGCTCACCGGCACTGCAATAGGCAGAAGTCCGACAAGCTGCTCGACGAGCTGGCAGCGCGTCCGGGCCCGGCACCGCGGATCTTCGTGACCGAGCGGACATGGTGACCGTGACCCCCTGCGGGGGCAACCGCTGGTAGGGGGGTCAGCTGGCGCTCCGGTCATAGCCGCTCTTCTCTCCCCGACACTCCCCCCCCCCGCCCCTCAAGCCGCTCTAGGAGGCCAGGATGCCCACCGGCAGTGAGCTAGCCGTCGGGTACGTCACCGCCACGGTGGCGACCGACCAGATTCCCCGGCAGCTGGCCGCCGCCTTCGGCCAGGCCGCCGACCGGGCGCAGCGCGATTTCACCACCGCGTTCGGCCGAGTGGCCGACGTCAGCGGCAGGGAGTTCCGGCAGGAGTTCGGCCGGTCCTCCGACGCCATCGCCCGCGACCTTCGGCGCGACCTGGGCCGCGCCGGAGAGCAGGCCGGGCAGGGCGCGGGCGACGCCGCGGGCGGCGGTATCGCCGACGGGCTCAAGGGCAAGGCGGGCATGTTCGGCGCGGTGCTCGGCCCGGCGCTGGCGCTGGCCGGCGTCTCCGCGGGCGGGCTGTTCGTCGCCGGGCTGATGCGCGGCATGGAGCGCGAGCAGACCCTCGACATGACGCAGGCCCGGCTCGGCGTGGACGAGGCGACCATGCAGCGCATCGGCTCCGGTGCCGGGCAGGCGTACGCCGGGGCGTTCGGCGAGTCGGTGGAGGCCAACATCGACGTGGCCCGCCAGGCGATCCAGGGCGGGCTGCTGGACCCCGGCGCCACCTCGCAGGAGATCGCGGGCGTGGTGGCGAACCTGCAGGGGCTGGCCGACCTGATGGGCGGCGACGTCACCGAGACGGCGAAGGCCGCGGGCATCATGGTCAAGAACGGCCTGGCCGCCAACGCGGGGGAGGCCTTCGACCTGATCACCGGCGGATACCGGGCCGTCGGGCTCGCCGGTGACGATCTGGTCGACTCGATCAAGGAGTACTCGAGCGGCTGGAAGAACCTGGGCATCACCGGCACGGAGGCGATGGCGCTGCTCGCGCAGTCCACCGACCAGCTCGGCGCCGACTCCACCGACCGCGCCGCCGACGCGATGCGCGAACTCGGCCGCCGGGTCACCGAAGAGGGCGAGGACATGGTCGCGGCCATGGACGGCATCGGGCTGTCCGGCCAGGAGATGTACGACGCGCTCAAGGGCGGCGGCCCGGGCGCGTTCACGGCCATGGACACGATCTTCGACAAGATCCGGGGCATCCAGGACCCCACCGAGCGCAACGCCGCCGCGATGGCGCTGCTCGGCGACACCGCGGGCGACTTCATCGACGTGTTCACCCAGTGGGATCCCAGCGCCGCGGTGGAGAAGTTCGGCACCGTGACCGGCGCAGCGCAGAACGCGCTGGACACGATGGGCGGCAACGCCGCCTCGAGCATCGAGTCCGCCAAGCGCTCGATCGAGGTCTCCGCCGACGGCATCTCCTCCGCGCTGGCGGGCGCCTTCGGCCCCGAGCTGGCGAAGGTCGCCAACTGGGTCAGTGAGCACCAGCCGGAGATCCTGGGCTTCCTCGGCACCGTCGCCGACGGCGCGTTCGCCACCGGCGATGCCTTCCTCGCCTTCTCCAGCACCAGCCTGGACGCGCTGGCGCTGTTCGCCGAGGGCTCGGCCACCGCGCTCGGCTACGTCATGGATCCCCTCGGCCAGTTCGCCGAGCTGTTCGGCAAGATCACCGGCTCCGGTGACATCGAGGACGCCGGGCGCGCGATGCGCGAGCTCGACGACGGGCTGCTGTCGGCGGCCGCCGGAGCGTCGCACCTGTCCGACATGATCGACCAGCACGCCCGGCCTAAGCTCGAGGGCCTGCGGGCCAACGTCGCCGACAACGTGCAGGGCGCCGTCGTCGGCGCGGAGATGTTCCGCGCGCTCGGCGACGCCGTGGTCAGCGTGCCCGACGGCAAGACCATCCACATCGACCAGAACACCCCGGAGGTGCGCGACGCGCTCGCCGACCTCGGGCTCACGATCACCGAGCTGCCCAACGGGGAGTTCATCGTCACCTCGAACACCGCGGAGGGACAGCAGCGGCTCGACCAGTTCGTCGCAGCGAACAACGGCCGGCCGATCGAGCTGATCCCGCGCATCTCGGGCCGCACCTTCTCCGGCACGGTGACCGTGACCCCGAACGCGCTGGGCGGGATCGTGCGCGCCGGAGACGCGGCCATCCAGAACCGCACCATCAACCAGTGGGCGGAGGAAGGGCCGGAGGCCTACATTCCGCTGTCGCCGGGGCGGCGCGGCCGCGCGGTGCCGATCTGGCTCGAGGCCGGGCGGATGCTCGGCATGATCGACGCGCACGCCGCGGGCGGAATCGTGCCCGGCAAGCAGTTCGCGCAGAGCATGGACCCGGCCGCCTACGCGATGGGCGGATTCTCGCGCTCGGCGATCGACTGCTCGGCGATGGCCGCGGCCACGATCAACGACGCGATGGGCCGCGAACCCTTCTCTGAGCGTATGACCACGATGAACGCGGGCTCGTGGCTGGCCGCCCGCGGTGCGGAACCCGGGCTCGGCGGCCCCGGCGATATCGCCGCCGCGTGGTTCGACAACGGTGGCGGTGCGAACGGGCACATCGTGCTCCGGCTCGGCGACGGCACCGGCGTCGAGTCCCGCGGCGGTGACGGCGTGGTCATCGGTTCCGACGCCACCCCGGTCACCGACCCCATGTTCGACCACCGGATGCACCTCCCCCGTCACCTCCTGCTCGGCGGGGACGCTGGTGCTACCGGTGGCGGTGCAGGCCCCGCCGCCCCCTCGCTGGGCGGGAGCGGCGGGGCCGGAGCACCGGGCGGCGGCGCGGGCGGGGGAGCGCTCGGCGGCAACGCCGGGGGCGGGTCGTTCGGCGGCCAGGACGTGCCCGCCGGGGTCGTGCCGGTGTGGGTCATCGGGCCGAATGGCGTTGTCTCGCAAGCACCCTCAACGGGCGCAGAGAGTCCCGGGCCGACCGCGGCACCGGCCGACTCCTTCGCCCCGCAACAGCAGCAGACGCAGCCCGCGCAGATGCCAGACATCGGCGCGCGGGCAGCGCAGGCGGGCGGCGACTTCCTGAACGCTCAGGTCGACGCGCTGCTCGGGGACCTCGGGCTGCGGCGCTCCGGCGGCGCCGCGCAGGCCGTGGTGCAGACGCTTATGGACGCGGTGGCCGTGCAGGTCGACGCGGGGCTGAAGGCGTACGACGCGCGCCAGCGCGCTGGCGCGGCGCCCTGGATGCGCTGACCCCCCTGCGGGGGCAACCGCTGGTAGGGGGGTCAGCTGGCGCTCCGGTCATAGCCCAGCACCCCCTCCTGCCTTTTTCCACACGGGCCCCGTGGGCACATTCTGGGCACAACAGGCCGTTATTTCGGGCTATTTCGGGCTATCCAGCGTGAGGGCGCGACTGCGCAATTACGCAGGTCAGACGCTATTTTCGCTGGTCCGCCGCCGTGGTGCCCAAGGTTTCAAATCCCTCCGCCACCGCCACAGCCCTTCACCTGATTCACCCAGGTGGAGGGCTTTTTCGTGGTTCGGGGCAGTTTCGCGTCCATCCCCCTTACGCTGACAGCACCGGACATTGCCCCCGCCGCCGGATAGAACGCCGGACAGTGGGTATCCGCGCCGATAGATCTTGCGGGAAGGAAAGCGAAGCATGATGCGCCGCACGACGATCCGCACTGAGCGATGCGCGAGAGAAACATGAGAATCGGAAGTGTTCTTGTCCTGGTCTGGCTGATCATCGGCATCATCGCCGCTGCTCAGCGCGATTACTTCGACAGCGGGCCGGTGAACTGCGCTGGATTCAGCACGATCGCGGTCACCGTGATCGCCGGACCGCTGAACTACCTGGGTGTGAATCCCAAGGTCGATGACTGCAATGTGCCGCAGCCGAGCCCGTAGCGGGCCGGCGCTACCCGCGAGGTAGCCGCGAGACGAGGCCCGGGTGTGGCGGCATCCGGGTTTCTCGGGGAAGACAGCGCCCGGCGGGTGGAGAGCTCCTTCGGCCTCCACCCACCGGGCGCTGTCGTGTGTGCTGTGGGTCAGGAGACCGTGGCCGGCTCCTTCTGCTCCGCGTCGGTGCGCGGCTCGCGCAGCGCGGCCAGCTTGGCGCCCTCGACATCGATGTCCGGCAGGATCCGGTCCAGCCAGGCCGGCATCCACCAGGCCCACTTGCCGAGCAGGGCGAGCAGCGACGGAATCACGATCATCCGGACGATGAAGGCGTCGAACAGCACGCCGGCGGCCAGCGCGAAGCCCATCGACTTCGCCACCACGTTCGTCTCGAGCAGGAAGGAGCCGAAGACCGAGATCATGATGATCGCGGCGGCGATCACCACCCTGGCGCCGTGGTGGTAACCGCTGATCATGGCCTCGACCGGCGACTTGCCGTGCACGTACTCCTCGCGCATGCGGGTGACCAGGAAGACCTGGTAGTCCATGGCGAGGCCGAAGACCAACCCGATGAGCATGATCGGCAGGAAGCTGATGATCGGCCCCGGATCCTCGATCAGCCCGAGCGCGCCGTCCTGGAAGATCAGCACGGTCGCGCCGAAGGTGGCGGCCATGGAGAGCAGGAAGCCGAGCGCGGCGGTGAGCGGGACCAGGATCGAGCGGAACACCAGGATGAGCAGCACGAAGGCGGCGCTCGCCACGATCGCCAGGTACGGCACGATCTTGCTCAGCAGCACGTGGTCGATATCGGCGTAGATGGCGGTGGAGCCGGTGATGCCGTACTCCATGCCGTACTCGCTCTTCAGCTCGGCCTCGGCGTCCCTGGCCTCGGCGACCAGATCCTTGGTGGCCTGGTCGTTCGGGCCCGCCTTCGGCACGCCGTCGATCAGCGCGCCGAGGCCGTCCTCGCTGCGCTGCGGCGCGGTCACGTAGTCCATGCCCGGGTAGGAGCCGAGCCGCTCCTGCAGCGCGGCGAGCGCGGCATCGCGCCGCTCGGCCGGGACGTCCGCCAGGTCGACGGCGACATTGAGAATGCCGTTGCTGCCCTCGCCGAAGCCTTCGGTGCGCAGCTCGTAGGCCTTCCGCACGGTGGTGTCGCGCGGCATGCTGTCCTCGCCGGGTAGGCCGAGCTGCAGCCCGGCCGCGGGGGCGGCGAGCGCGCCGAGCAGCACCACGCTGAGCAGCAGCGTCACCGCGGGCGCCCGGGCGATCACCCGGGCGATCCTGGTGCCGACGGTGACCACCGTCTCGTCCTCGGTGTCGTGCTTGGCGACGAACGGGAGCTTCGGCTTGAAGAGGAAGCGGCCGAAGGCGCCGAGCAGCGCAGGCATCAGGGTGATGGCGGTGAGCACGGCGAAGGCCGCGGCGATGGCGCCGCCGAGACCCATGAAGGTCAGGAAACTGACGCCGACGATGCTCAGCCCGGCCAGCGCGATGATCACGGTCAACCCGGCGAAGACCACCGCGGAGCCCGCGGTGCCGAGCGCGGTCCCGGCCGCGTCCTCCGGTGAATCGCCGACGCCGATCTCGTGTTTGTACCGGGAGACGATGAAGAGCGCGTAGTCGATGGAGAGCGCGATGCCGATCATCGAGGCGAGGAAGACGGTGAAGCTCGGCATGTCGATGAAGTTGGTGCCGACCATGATCAGCGACGTCGCGGCGCCCAGCCCGACCAGCGCGGTGAGGATCGGGACGAAGGCGGCCACGATCGCACCGAAGGCCACGATCATCACCACCAGCGCCACGGCCATGCCGATCAGCTCGGACTTGCCGCTCGGCGCCTCCGTCTCCTGCGCGATGCTCCCGCTCAGCTCGATGGTCAGCCCGGCGTTGCGCGCGTCGCCGCCGACGTCGTAGGCGGCCGTGCGGTCGTCGGCGGTGACGTCGGCGAACTCGGCGATGCCGAAGGGGACGCTGAGGATGGCGACCGAGTCCGGACTCTCCCGATTGAGCACGTTCAGCGGCGCCGAGCTGCACTTCGACGGGTCCCGGTCGGTGAGGCAGCCCAGCTTCTCGGCGGCCTCGATCGGGTCGACCAGCGGCTTGGCGTGGTCGACGATCGGGAGCTCGTTCAACTTGGCGATGAACGCCTCCACCGCGGCCCGGTTCGCCGGGTCGGTGAGCTTCTGGCCCGCGGGCGCGCCGATCACGTAGGTGCCGGTGACGGCGTCGAAGTCGAAGGCGGCCGAGGCGCCGGGGAAGTGCTTGTCCAGAATCTCGGTGGCCCGCTCCGATGGCAGGCCGGGCATGCTGAAATCGTCGGTCATCGGTTTGCTCAGGGCACCACCGGCCGCGCCGAGCAGCACGAGCAGGATGAGCCAGACCGGAAGCACTATCCATTTACGGCGGAAAGCGAACTTTCCCCACCGGTAGAGAAGTACGGACACGAGGATATCTCCTGACGATGTCTGGGCGCGCTGAGTCGAGCGGTGTGCAAAGCACCGGTGTAGACAGCACCCGCGGGGCCACCCGGCCCTCGCCTCCACAAAACGCTCTCTGCCTACCGTGCGGTAGGTAGAATAACCGCCGGGCGGCGGCCGCGACAACACCGCCGCCGCGGGGTACGTGCTCCGTGTACCCAGGCAGGAAAGGACCGAACACATGCCGAGCCGCAGCCCGGCCGCCGCCGTATCTGCAGGTGGCAGTACCAAAGACGCGATTCGCGACGCCGCGCTCGAGCTCTTCTCGGCCAAGGGCTTCGAGCAGACGAGCCTGCGCGAGGTAGCCGATGTGGTGGGAATCACCAAGGCATCCCTCTACTATCACTACGCCTCGAAGCAGGATCTGCTAGGCGCGATCATCGATCCGATCATCGAGCACATGCGCTCGATGGGCGCGAAGGTCGACGGCATCGCCTGGTCCGGCGCGAACGTGCGCACCGTGCTGCGCGACTATCTGCGCGGGATCGTCCAGCACCGGCACGCGGGCGCGCTGCTGCTGCGCGACACCGTCGCCATCATCAACGCGCTGCACGATCGCTACCCGGACTGGATCGACAGCAGCGAGCGGATCCGGCTGTGGCTGGCGGGCCCCGCGCCGACCGACGAATCCACGCTGCGCGCCGCCGCGGCGCTCGAGGTGATCACGGTGGCGCTGGTGAGCGCGGAGTACGTCCCCGGCGCCCCCGAGGAGCTGGTGGAGCGGCTCCTGCTGGACTGCGCGGTGACGGTGCTCGGTGGCATCGCCGATCGGTGAGACGTTCCGGCGCGGGCGGATTCGGCCCGCGCAGCGCGTAGATTCTCCGGTGTCCACCGTGATACCGGGAGTACGACGATCGCCGAATCCAGGAGCTTAGCCGTGCACATCACCGCGAGGGTCGACTACGCGGTACGAACGCTGCTCGAGATCGCGCGCGGCCAGGCGGCGGGGTCGGTGAAGGCGGATGCCATCGCCACCGCGCAGCAGATCCCGCCGAAGGTGCTGGAGACGGTGCTCGGCGAGCTGCGCCGCGGCGACCTGGTGACCAGCCGCCGCGGCCCGGACGGCGGATACCGGCTGGCCCGCCCGGCCGCCGAGATCTCGGTGGCCGACGTCATCCGCGCGGTGGAGAGCCCGCTCGCCTCGGTGCGCGGGCAGCGGCCGGAGAACGTGAAGTACGCGGGCGTGGCCGAGCCGCTGCAGCAGGTGTGGATCGCGTTGCGCGTCAACATCAGATCGGTGCTGGAGAACGTCTCCATCGCCGATATCGCGGCCGACGAACTGCCCGGTTTCGTGGTTTCGCTGACAGCTGATCCCGGGGCCTGGGCCCGGCGGTGAAAAGCTCGCGACGGCATACCCGGTGCCAGGTAACCTCCAGAACATCATGTTGATCGGACTGCTTCGCACCCGTCTCCACCCCTATCGCAGGCAGCTCGCCGCGGTGGTGGTGCTTCAGCTGATCTCGGTCATCGCCATGCTCTACCTGCCGAGCCTGAACGCGGATCTGATCGACGGCGGCGTCACCAAGGGCGACATCGGCTACATCTGGACCACCGGACTGTGGATGCTCGCGGTCTCCGGGGTTCAGATCCTGGCCTCCGCGACCTCGGTGTACTTCGCGGCGCAGGCGGCCATGGGCGCGGGGCGCGACATGCGCGGCGCGCTGCTGCACCGGGTCGGCACCTTCAGCGCGCGCGAGATCGGGCAGTTCGGCGCCCCCTCGCTGATCACCAGGAACACCAACGACGTGCAGCAGGTGCAGCTGCTCGTGGTGATGTCGGCGACCATCCTGGTGATGGCGCCGATCATGTGCGTCGGCGGCATCATCATGGCGCTGCGCGAGGATCTCGGGCTCTCCTGGCTGCTGCTCATCGCGGTGCCCGCGCTCGGCATCTCGATGGGCGTGATCGTGGCCTTCATGGTGCCCGGGTTCCGGCAGATGCAAGACCGCATCGACCAGGTGAACCGGGTGCTGCGCGAGCAGATCACCGGGATCAGGGTGGTCCGCGCCTTCGTCAGGGAGCGGCAGGAGACCGCGCGCTTCGAGGTCGCCAACGACCTGCTCACCGCGGCCTCGCTGCGGGTCGGGCGGCTGATGGCGCTGATGTTCCCGACGGTCATGCTGATCAGCAATGTCACCGCGGTCGGGGTGATCTGGTTCGGCGGGCACGCGGTGGATTCCGGCGCCATGCAGATCGGCTCGCTGACCGCGCTGCTCTCCTACATCATGCAGATCCTGATGGCGGTCATGATGGCCTCGTTCCTGGCCATGATGGCGCCGCGGGCCGCGGTCTCGGCCGATCGCATCGGCGCGGTGCTCGGCACCGAGTCGTCGGTGCGGGCGCCGGAGACGGCGCTGCCGTTCCGGGGCGACCCGGCCACCGTCGAGCTGCGCGATGCCGAGTTCGCCTTTCCCGGCGCGGAGAAGCCGGTGCTGTGCCGGGTGCGGTTCCGGGTCGGGCCCGGCACGACCACCGCCGTCGTCGGCTCCACCGGTTCGGGCAAGACCACGCTGGTCAACCTGATCCCGCGGCTCATCGACGTCACCGCGGGCGCGGTGCTGGTCGGCGGCACCGACGTCAGGGAGCTGGACCTCACCGAGCTGCGCGAGCGGATCGGGCTGGTGCCGCAGAAGGCGTACCTGTTCTCCGGGACGGTCGCGGAGAACCTGCGCTACGGCAAGCCGGACGCCACCGACGACGAGCTCTGGCACGCCCTCGAGGTGGCCCAGGCGGCCGATTTCGTGCGCGAGATGCCGCAGGGGCTGGCGACGCCGATCGCGCAGGGCGGCACGACCGTCTCCGGCGGGCAGCGGCAGCGGCTCGCCATCGCGCGGGCGCTGGTGCGCAGGCCGAAGGTCTACCTCTTCGACGACTCGTTCTCCGCGCTCGACGTCGCCACCGACGCCAGGCTGCGCGCGGCGCTGCGCCCGGAGACCGCCGACGCGGCGGTGCTCATCGTGGCCCAGCGGGTGACGACGATCAGGGACGCCGACCAGATCGTGGTGCTGGAGGACGGGGAGATGGCCGGGATCGGCAGCCACGAGGAGTTGCTCCGGGAGTGTCCGGAGTATCGGGAGATCGTGGAGAGCCAGCTCTCCGCCCAGGAGGCACGGTGACCAGGCCGATGCCGGTGCCGGGGGCGCCGGAGACCAAGGCGAAGTCGTTCAAGCCGTCGCTGAAGCGGCTGCTCGGCCGGTTGCGGCCGCACCGGATGCTGGTCGGCGTCATCGTGACGCTGGTGACCGTGTCGGTGGTGCTGAACACGCTCGGCCCGTACATCCTCGGCAAGGCCACCAACCTGATCTTCGACGGCGTCGTCGGCAAGAACCTGCCGTTCCCGCCGGGCACCACGAGGGACGAGGCGATCGCGGGTGTCCGGGCGAGCGGCCAGGGCACCTTCGCCGACATGCTCGGCGCGATGAACGCGGTGCCCGGCGTCGGCGTCGACTTCGACGCCGTCGGGCGCATCCTGGTGCTGGTGCTCGCGCTCTACATCGGCGCGGCGATCTTCGGCTGGCTGCAGGCCTTCCTGCTGAACCTGGTGATCAACCGGACCGTCAAGCAGCTGCGCGCCGACGTGGAGGACAAGATCCACCGGCTCCCGCTGCGCTACTTCGACTCCACGCCGCGCGGCGACCTGCTGAGCCGGGTCACCAACGACGTCGACAACGTCTCGATGAGCCTGCAGCAGACCATGAGCCAGCTGCTCACCTCGGTCTTCTCGGTGCTCGGCATCCTGATCGTGATGTTCTGGATCTCGCCGCTGCTCGCGGTGATCGCGCTGCTCACCGTGCCTGCCGCGGTCGTGGTGACGGCGCAGATCGCGAAGCGCTCCAAGCCGCACTTCGTGGACCAGTGGAAGTACACCGGCATCGTGAACGCCCAGGTCGAGGAGGCCTACACCGGCCACGAGATCGTCACCGCCTTCGGCCGGGTCGCCGAGGTCGGCGCGGAGTTCGACCGACGCAACGAACAGCTCTACCAGTCCAGCTTCAAGGCGCAGTTCATCTCCGGGCTGATCATGCCCGCGATCATGTTCCTCGGGAACCTCAACTTCGTGCTGGTCGCGCTGGTCGGCGGGATCCGGGTGGCGACGGGCAACCTCTCGCTCGGCGACGTGCAGGCCTTCATCCAGTACTCACGCCAGTTCAGCCAGCCGCTCACGCAGATCGGCGCCATGGCCAACCTGCTGCAGTCCGGGGTCGCCTCGGCGGAGCGGATCTTCGAGATCCTGGACGCCGGGGAGCAGGGCAAGGATCCGGTGGAGTTCGCCGGGCGGGACGAGGGAAGGGGCCGGGTCGAGTTCGATCACGTGTCGTTCCGGTACGACCCGGAGACGCCGGTGCTCGACGACCTCTCGCTCGTGGCCGAGCCGGGCCACGTGGTCGCCATCGTCGGCCCGACCGGTGCGGGCAAGACCACGCTGGTCAACCTGCTCATGCGCTTCTACGAGCTCGACTCCGGCGCGATCCGGATCGACGGCGCCGACATCACCGCCATGACCCGCGACGCGCTGCGCGCCCGGATGGGCATGGTGCTGCAGGACACCTGGCTCTTCCGCGGCACCATCAGGGAGAACATCGCCTACGGCAACGAGCACGCCACCGAGGCGGAGATCCTCGCGGCCGCGCGCGACGCCTACGTCGACCGCTTCGTGCACGCGCTGCCCGATGGGTACGACACCGTGATCGACGAGGAGGGGTCGGGGGTGAGCGCGGGCGAGAAGCAGCTCATCACCATCGCGCGGGCCTTCCTGGCCAAGCCGTCCATCCTGATCCTGGACGAGGCGACCAGCTCGGTCGACACCCGCACCGAGCTGCTGGTGCAGCAGGCCACCGCGGCGCTGCGCCGGGACCGCACCAGCTTCGTGATCGCGCACCGGCTCTCCACCATCAGGGACGCCGACCTGATCGTGGTCATGGAGAAGGGCGCCATCGTCGAGCAGGGAACGCACCACGAGCTGCTGGAACGCCGCGGCGCCTACTACCGGCTCTACAACGCCCAGTTCGCGGCGGCCACCGCACAGGTGTGACCGGGGCGCCTGCGAGGATGGGCGGCGTGGCTGCCGACTTCTCGTTCCGCATCGATGCCAGGCTGCCGGGGCGGCACGGGCGCGCCGGGGTGATCTCGACCCCGCACGGCGAGATCGCCACCCCCGCCTTCGTCCCGGTCGGCACCAAGGCGACGGTCAAGGCGGTGCTGCCGGAGACCGTGGCCGAGCTGGGCTCGCAGGCGGTGCTGGCCAATGCCTACCACCTCTACCTGCAGCCCGGCCCCGACATCGTGGACGAGGCGGGCGGGCTCGGCGCCTTCATGAACTGGCCGGGCCCGACCTTCACCGACAGCGGCGGGTTCCAGGTGATGTCGCTCGGCGCCGGGTTCAAGAAGGTGCTCGCCATGGAGGCGGTCACCGTGCGGAGCGACGACGTGATCGCGCCGGGCAAGGAGCGGCTCGCCACCGTTGACGAGGACGGCGTCACCTTCCGCTCGCACCTGGACGGCTCCGCCCACCGGTTCACCCCCGAGGTCTCGATGGGGATCCAGCACCAGCTCGGCGCGGACATCATGTTCGCCTTCGACGAGCTCACCACGCTGCTGAACACCCGCCGCTACCAGGAGGAGGCGCTGGCCCGCACGCACCGCTGGGCGCAGCGCTGCCTGGACGAGCACGAGAAGCTCACCGTGCGGCGCGCGCACCGGCCCTACCAGGCGCTCTTCGGCGTTATCCAGGGCGCGCAGTACGAGGACCTGCGGCGCAAGGCGTGCCGCGAGCTGGCCGCGCTGCGCGGCGCGGAGGGGTCGGGGTTCGACGGGTACGGCATCGGCGGCGCGCTGGAGAAGGCGAAGCTGGGCGCGATCGTCGGCTGGTGCTGCGACGAGCTGCCGGAGCAGCGGCCGCGGCACATGCTCGGCATCAGCGAGCCGGAGGATCTCTTCGCCGCGGTGGAGAACGGCGCCGACACCTTCGACTGCGTGAATCCCTCCCGGGTCGCGCGCAATGCCGCCGTCTACCACCCGGACGGCCGCTACAACATCAACACCAGCCGGTTCCGCCGGGATTTCACCCCGATCGACGACGAGTGCGACTGCTACACCTGCGCGCACTACACCCGGGCGTACCTGCACCACCTGTTCAAGGCCAAGGAGATGCTCGCCTCCACGCTCTGCACGGTGCACAACGAGCGCTTCACGGTGCGGCTGCTGGATCGGATCCGGGCCAGCATCATCGCGGGCGACTACGACGAGCTCCGCGCGGAGACGCTCGGCCGCTGGGGCACCGGGCGGGCGGCCACGAACTGAGCCGCCCGCCCGCGGCTCACTCTTCGATGGCGGGGTGCGGGCGCGGCCCGTAGTCCTCGTGCTGCTTCAGCCAGGCGATCACCCGGTAGGTGATCGGCAGGACGAGCACCTCGCACAGCGTCTTCCAGAGGAAGCCGACCACCAGGTAGTTCAGGAACTGCTGCCAGGTGTCGATGCCGATGGCACCGGCCGCGATGGCGCAGAAGAGCAGGGTGTCGGCGAACTCGCCGACGATGGTGGAGCCGATCAGCCGGGCCCACAGGTACTTCTCCTTGGTGCGTTCCTTGATCAGCACCAGCGTGGCGGAGTTCAGCAGCTGCCCGACCAGGTAGCCGGCCAGCCCGGCGAGCACCAGCCGCGGCGTCGTGCCGATGACGGTGCGGAACGCCTCCTGGTTCTCGTAGAAGCCGGCGGCGGGCAGCCGGATCGCGATGGCGAAGCAGGCAACGGTGATCAGCAGCGCGGTGAAGCCGTAGAGCACGGCGCGCCTGGTCGCGCGGAAGCCGTACACCTCGCTGAGCACGTCGCCGAGGATGTAGGCGAGCGGGAAGAGGAAGAAGGCGCCGTCGGTGGCGATCGGCAGGATCTGCACCGGTCCGAGCATCAGCGAAGAGCCGGCGAAGAACTCCACGCCCTTGGTGGCGCAGACGTTGGAGATGATCAGGGTGGTGGCGAAGAGCGCCACGATCGGGGTGTAGTAGCCCCGTGCCGCCTGGGCGAATGCCGCATGGCCGGACACGGGGCGCCCAGACCCGTCGTGGTCGTCGAGCTTGGTGGAATCGGTCACGTGCCTCATCAAACCAGGTCGTGGAATACGCTGTAGCCATGACGAATCCCGGCGATTCCGACGAGTGGTGGAAGCAGTACGGCGGCCAGGGCGTGTCGCCCGACTCCGGCGCGCAGAGCTCGGCGCCGCAGTACCCGACCTCCGACCAGCCCGGATACCCGTCGGCGCCGCAGCAGCCGGAGCAGCAGTACGGCCAGCAGCAGTACGGGCAGCCGCCGCAGTACGGGCAGCCGCAGAGCCAGCCGCAGCAGAGCCAGCCGCAGCAGCCCTACCCGGGCCAGTCGTACCCGAGCTATCCGCAGCAACCCGCCGCGCAGCCGTACGGCCAGCCGCAGCCGAACTACGGCGGCCAGGGCTACGCGCCCGGCTACCAGCCCTACGGCTACCAGCAGAACCAGGGCACCAACGGCCTCGCCATCGCCTCGCTGATCGTCTCGCTGGTCGGGCTCTGCACCTGCCTCGGCTCGATCGTCGGCATCGTCCTCGGCATCATGGCGCTGAACCAGATCAAGGAGCGCAACGGCCAGGACGGCCGCAACATGGCGCTGGCGGGCATCTGGATCGGAGTCGGCGGCATCGTGCTGACCGTCGTGTACTTCGTGATCGTGCTGGTCGGGTCGGCCTGACCAGGGAAACGCGCGCGGGGCGCCCCCACCGGTGGTTGGGGCGCCCCGCGTTTCGTTCGGCTGTGGCTACTGCCCGGTCTTGACGACCTGGGTGCCGCCGGCGAACTTGTCGTGCCAGCCCTGCCGGTTCGGGTCGTTCGAGATGGTCACCATGATGTAGATGACCAGGCCGAGCGAGATCAGGCCGCCGACGCAGGGGATCACGTTGGCGAGCATGAACAGGTTGCGCTTGACCGAGGTCTGCGGGTCGATCTTGGCCGCGCCGCCGGGAGCGAGCACCTTGAGGCCGAAGATCTTCTTGCCGAGCGTGGCGCCCTGCGAGGTCTCCAGCGCGACGAAGTAGGCGATGCCGGCGAGCGAGATCAGCAGACCGGCGATGAACTGCCCGACGAAGTTGTCGTAGCCGATGAGCGCCGCGACGATGGCGACCGGGATACCGACGATCAGGTTGTCGATGATCCGGGCCACGATACGGATGCCGAGGTCACCCGGCTGGCCGGGGCCGGTGTAGCCGGGCTGCTGGCCGTACTGCTGACCACCCTGCGGGTACTGCTGCTGCTGGCCGTACGGGTCCTGCCCGTACTGCGGCTGCTGCCCGTACTGTGGCTGCTGGCCGTACTGGGGCTGCTGCTGGCCGTACGGGTCCTGCCCGTACTGGGGCTGCTGGGGCTGCTGCTGGCCGTACTGCTGGCCGCCGCCCTGCTGGGGGTATTGCTGGCCGCCGCCCTGCGGGTACTGCTGCCCGCCCTGCGGATACTGGTTGGGGTCGTACCCACCGCTCGTCATATGTATGTCCTCGTCCGTGATCAGTCGATCGGGTCGAGTGCGTACGTTACGGACATTCCTTCGCTGGCGACAACCTATTCGGGTCCAGTGTCCAGGGATCGCGCGGCAACCGCGCGGGATCGAATCGGGCCAGCGCAGCGGCCGGAGTGTGCCCGGCGAGGCCGAGCGAACCGGCCAGCAGCGCGAAAACCCGCTCCGCGGAATCGCCGAGCGCACGGCGATCGGCGAGCGTCACCGCCCCGTCGCGCTTGGCCAGCCGCTGCCCCGCCGTGTTGCGGACGAGCGGAACGTGCGCGTAGCGCGGCACCGGAACGCCGAGCAGGGTGGCGAGATACGCCTGTCGCGGCGCGGAGGAGAGCAGGTCGTCGCCGCGCACCACCTGGTCGATTCCCTGCGCGGCGTCGTCGAGCACCACCGCGAGGTTGTAGGCGGGGACGCCGTCGCCGCGCAGCAGCACCACGTCGTCCACCGCCCCGCGGTAGCGGCCGTGCAGCTCGTCGACGATCTCGAACTCGGCGATCTCGGCGCGCAGCCGCACCGCGGCCGGTCGCCCCGCGGCCAGGAACTCGGCGCGCTGGTCCGGGGTGAGCGCGCGGCAGGTGCCCGGGTAGGCGCCCTGCGGCGCGTGCGGCGCGGTCACCGCCTGCTGGATCTCCCTGCGGGTGCAGAAGCATTCGTAGGTGCGGCCGGCGGCGGTGAGCCGCGCGACGGCGGCGCGGTAGCGCGGCAGCCGCTCCGACTGCCTGATCACCGCGCCGTCCCAGTCGAGGCCGATGGCGCGCAGATCCGCGAGCTGGCGCTCGGCGGCGCCGGGGCGGACCCGGTCCAGGTCCTCCATGCGCAGCAGGAAGCGGCGTCCGGTGGAGCGGGCGAAGAGCCAGGCCAGGATGGCGGTGCGGAGGTTGCCGAGGTGCAGGTCGCCGGAGGGGCTCGGCGCGTAGCGCCCGGCGCCGGGTGCGCTCATCGGCCGCGCAGTGCCGGGCGGAGGTCGTCCGGGCCGATGGCCGCGCCCTCCGCCAGTCGCGCGAGCAGCGCGCGGGCGTACTCGATGAGCCCGGTGCGGTCGACCCCGTGGTCGCCGCCCTGCTCCGGGGCGTACAGCTCGAGCCGCCCGGCGGCGCGGAGCAGCAGCGTGCGCGCGCCCTTGGCATTGCCGCGCTGGATGTGGGTCAACCCGACCGCGAGCTGGGCCAGCCCCTGCCAGAGCAGCCGCTCGGCGAAGGGGCCGTTCTTCCAGGCCGCCTCCAGCACCTCGTGCGCGTTGAAGGCGAGGCCGTCGTCGAGCAACTCCTGCGCGTAGCCGAGCGTGCGGTCCGGCGGGAGCTCCAGGTCGTCCGGGATCCGCGGCACCCCGACGCTGCCCGGCGGCAGCGGCCTGCCGAAGCTGTCGCGGGGTCTGGCGTTGCGCGCCCTGCCCCCGGCATCTCGTTCGCGGTCGTGCATCCGTCCATCATCCACGGTGTGCCCGGTTGCCCGGTTCGGCCACCCGACGGGATTAAAAATGAACGATCACGAACAAATCACGCCGACTTGGAATGTAGACTTCAAGCGTTGCCCGGTAATGGTGCGAGGCACCTGGCAATGGTTGCGCAACATCCCGAACTGCACCTTTCAGCGCAGGAACGGAGTCGAATAGGTAAGAGGTGAGCAATTTTTCGGCGGACCTGCTACTGTCTAGCACGGGGCCGGCCCTGATCGAGGTGGTTTCCACCTAGGCGACCAGTGCACTCGCGACGCACTGGGATGTTCGACACCATCAACTAATTGACGTACCAGGGTTTTCGCATGCGCGAAGCCCGGTGCCGTGAACGAACTCAGGAATTATCGTTCTCGACGCAGCAAAGGAGACTAGTGCCGTGGAGGTTGATACAACCGGCGCTGTGTGGCGGAAGAGTAGTTACAGTGGGCCCGACGGGAACTGTGTGGAAGTCGCATTCCTGATCGACGGCAACGTAGCGGTCCGGGACAGCAAGGCCGATGGGCATGGCCCGGTACTGGCGTTCCCCCGGGGCGAATGGAACACGTTCCTATCCGGGCTACCCGGTGCGGAATTCCGCCGCCGCTGAACCGGTCGGATTCTCGAGCGGAATGGATGGCCCCGAGCCGGCGGGCTCGGGGCCTTCGCGCGTCCGGGGCCGATAGCCCGCGCTGGCACTCCGTACCGGCGCCGGTAACCTCGGGTCGGTGGAATCGCTGGCGGCGCAGGACGCGACGATGTACTGGCTCTCGGCGCGCGGCCCCACCGATCTCTTCCTGCTCTACTGTTTCGCCGATACCGGGTGCCCCGGCGCGGAACTGCGCGAATTCATCGTCCGCCGCAGCGCGCGCATCCCGGAACTCTCGGTGCGCCTCCGGCGGACCCCCGCCGACCTGAACCAGCCGTTCTGGACGCCGTCACAATTCCATTCAGAACAATTCCGGCAACATGAGATTCCCGATCCTGATTGGCACGGGGTGTCGCGTGCGCTCGGGGCCCTGCTCGGCGGCCGGGTCGAGGCCGCGGAGTTTCCGTGGCGGCTGCACGTCTTCCGCGGGGTACGCGGTGTCCCTGGAACGGGTGCCACCGGCGAATCCGCGCTCGTCGCGGTGCTGCAGGTGTCGCACGCGCTGGCCGACGGCCGCGGCGCGGCGCGGCTCGCGCGGCAACTCTTCGGGGTCGAGGAGCCGGTCGCCGCTGCACGTGCGGATGTGCGCGCGGCCGGAGTGTTGCGCGCGCTGACCGGTATGGGGCGCTACCCCTGGCGGGTGGCGGCGACGGTGCTGCGCGGCATCGGAGCGGCCAGGGCGGGGCGGGAGCTGGCTGCCCGCACGGCTGCGGGGGAGATCCCGCCGCCCGGCCCCCGCTATCCGCCCGGACCGTTGAACCCCGCCGCGCTGCCCGCCGGACACGTCGCGCGGGTGCTCGTGCTGCCCGCCGACGAACTGCGCGCGCCGGACCGCACCGTCACCGCGCTTGCCCTGACCGTCGTCTCGGTGGCGCTCGCCGGGTACCTCGCCGAGTGTGGGCACGAGGTGCGGCGGCTCGGCGCGCAGGTGCCGGTAGCGATCCCGGCGGGGGCGGGCGGGCGGAACAATTTCCGCAGCGTCGGCGTCGAGCTGCATCCCGAGGTGCCGGAGCTGCGGGTGCGCTCGGCGCTGATCGCCGCGGAGCTCGCCGCGCGGCGCACCAGGGCGGTGCACCCGCTGCTCCTGGCGCAGGATCGGGTGACGGCGGTGCTGCCCGCCGCGGTGCTGCGCCGGGATATCGAGCGGTACCCGGCGGCTGTCGTGCCGAGCGAGATCACCGGGCACACCGTCGTCTCCAGCGTGCACCGCGGTCCGGCCGACCTCGGCTTCGGCGGGGGAGCGGTGCACTGGACCGCCGGGTTTCCCGCGCTGGGGAGCGTCATGCACCTGACGCACGGCGTGACCGGACTCGGTGCCACCGTCACGCTCTCGGTGCACGCCGACCCGGCGGTGCTGCCCGACCCGGATCGATACATGGAGCTCCTGGCCGCGGCGGTGGCCGAAGTCGGCGCCGCGCACCGGGATTGATCAGCGCAGCTGCCGGATGGCCGGGCACGTCGGCGCGGGGTCGATCAGCGGAGCCGCCAGGTGCCGTGCACGTCCGTGCCGTCGACCCGGACACTCGCGCCGTCCATGAGCGCACGCGCGGCGGCGTTCTCCGGGGTCGTCGTCGCGACCATGCGCCGCGCCCCGGCGCGCAGCGCCTCGGCCCGCAGCAGCGCGACCACCGCGCGGCCGACCCCGCGGCCGCGCGCGCCGCGGCCGAGCCAGATGCCGGTCTCGAATTCACCGGCACCGGTCGGCCGCAGCCGCGCCGCGCCGACCACCGCCGCCGACTCCAGGACGACGAAGGTCAGCTCGACCGGCTCGGCGGCAAGTCCGCGCGCCCGGTGGAAGGCGAGGAAGGCGGCGCGGCGCTCCGCTGTCCACCCGGGTTGACCCGGTACCGGCGGCATGACCTCGAGCGGGTCGGCATCGGCGACCGCGGCGGCGAGCAGCGCGGGCAGCGTGGCCTCGGTCAGCGGGTGCAGCGCGATATCCGGCACGCGGGCCAGCCTGGCCGACCCGGCGCCGCAGCGGCAAGTGGAATTACCAGACGTTCGGCACGCACGGGTTGGGCAGGCTGGAGCCGGCGGCCAGATCGCAGACACCGCTGGTGAAGATCTTGAACGGGGTGGTGACGAGCAGCACGAGGACGCCGATCACATTGCCCTGCTGGATCAGGTACTGCCCGGTGCGCAGCGCGTCGCCCGCGTGGTCGGCGCCGGAGGAGCCGCTGCTGTAGGGGCTGGTGGCGACCGGCGCCGGGGCGGGCTCGATCGGCTGCGCCATCGCGCCGGAGGCGGTGGCGACCAGGGCTGCCGCCGCGACCGAGGCGGCGGTGAGACGAAGGCTTGTACGCATCATTGCGCTCCTCTGCTGGAAGAATTGTCATTAACTTAGCAGGTTGGGAGCGCGGTGGAAGACTCAATCGGCAGGGAATTCGCGGTCACTTAAGCAGCTTGGCGGTGACATGGAAAAGGCCCGGGCCGGGAACTGGTGTTCCCGGCCCGGGCCGCTGCGGAGGATAGGGGATTTGAACCCCTGAGGGCGTTAACCCAACCCGCGTTCCAGGCGAGCGCCATAGGCCACTAGGCGAATCCTCCGTGCAGCAGCATAGCGAACGGGGCGCCGACCACCCAAACCGCCCCGGATTGGGCCGCGGCGGGCACGGGCCGCTACACTGGCCGACGGATCCCGCGCGGCGCGCATCCTGTGAACTCCCCCAGGGCCGGAAGGCAGCAAGGGTCAACGGGCTCTGCCGGGTGCGCGGGGTCCCCTTAATCCTCTTCCCGGCGCGGCGATCCGGCCGCCCGTTCTTCACTTCCGGCCGTGCCAACGGCACCCCACGCGGCGCCGGTCTCGAGTAACGTGAGCGGCGCTTCCACCCCCACGCTGCTTGAAAGGCTGCTCAGGATGTCCCGGCAAACGCAGATCGGTTTGATGAGCCCCGAGGAACTGGTGTCCGAGCACGAGACCCAGGCCGCGAATTACGCGAAGCTCCAGACCGAGAAGCTCACGCTGGACCTCACCCGCGGCAAGCCCGCCCCGGAGCAGCTCGACCTCTCGGCGCGGCTGCTCACCCTGCCCGGCGCGGGCGACTTCCGGGACGGCTCCGGCACCGACTGTCGCAACTACGGCGGCCAGCACGGCCTGCCCGAGCTGCGCGCCATCTTCGGTGAGCTGCTCGGCATTCCGGTCGCGAACCTGATCGCGGGCAGCAACGCGAGCCTGGAGATCATGCACGACGTGCTGGTCTTCGCGATGCTCTACGGCACCCCGGATTCCGAGCGGCGCTGGGCGAGCGAGCCCGTGGTGAAGTTCCTGTGTCCAAGCCCCGGGTACGACCGGCACTTCGCGATCACCGAGAGCCTCGGCGTCGAGATGATCCCGGTGCCGACCGGCCCGGACGGGCCGGACACCGCACGGATCGCCGAGCTGGTCGCGGCCGACCCGGCCATCAAGGGGCTCTGGGCGGTGCCCAACTACTCGAACCCGAGCGGCGTCGTCTTCTCCGAAGAGGTTGCGCGCGCGCTGGTCTCGATGCCGACCGCCGCGCCGGACTTCCGGCTGCTCTGGGACAACGCGTACGCGGTGCACCCGCTCACCGACACCGCGGCGCCGGTGCTCGACGTGCTCGGGCTGGCCGCTGCGGCCGGGAACCCGAACCGCCCGCTGGTCTTCGCCTCCACCTCCAAGATCACCTTCGCCGGCGCGGGGGTCAGCTTCTTCGGCGCGGCGACGCCGAATCTGGAGTGGTACCTGAAGCACGCCGGGAAGAAGAGCATCGGCCCGGACAAGATCAACCAGCTGCGGCACCTGCGCTTCTTCGGCGACGCGGATGGCGTGCGGGCGCACATGCAGAAGCACAGGGAGATCCTGGAGCCCAAGTTCGCGCTGGTGCTGCGGATTCTGGAGGACCGGCTCGGCGCGTCGAAGGTGGCGTCCTGGACCGAGCCGAAGGGCGGCTACTTCATCAGCCTCGACGTGCTGGAAGGCACCGCGGCCAGGGTGATCGCGCTGGCGAAGGATGCCGGAATCGCGCTCACCGCGGCGGGTTCCGCGTTCCCGTACAAGAAGGATCCGGAGGACAGGAACATCCGGATCGCGCCGAGCTTCCCCGGGCTGCCCGAGCTGGAGCAGGCGATGGAGGGGCTGGCCACCTGCGTGCTGCTGGCCGCCACCGAGAAGCAGCTGGCCAACTGAGCCCCGGCGGGCGGCGGCACGCGGCCGCCGCCCGCGCGGGCGGCTACGCGCCTTCCGGCTTGTGCGCGAACACCGCGAACATGGTCACCGAGAGGTGGATGTCGCCGGTCTCGGCGCCGCGGGCGAGTTCGGCGAGCAGCTCGTCCCGCTGCGCCTCGGTGATCCGGCCGCGGGCCACCGCCATGGCCGAGATCTTGGTGACCAGCGAGCCCGCCGCGGCCGCCCGCTCCTGCACCAGCGCGTGCGAGCCGATGTCGTCGATGTGCAACCCGGCCTTGGTGAGCAGGCCGGGGAGCCTGCGCCCGGAGAGCGGGTTGGTGGTGCTGGCGAGCAGCGTCTCGATCACCTCGCGGGTGATGTCCCGCGCGCCGGGGTGCAGGATCGCGGTGCCCCAGTCCACGTCCGTCACCACCGCGCGACCGCCCGGCCGGAGCACCCGCTCGATCTCCCGCGCCGCGCGCAGCGGGGTGGTCAGATGCTGGAACACCCGCTCGCAGAGCACCGCGTCGAAGGAGTTGGCGCGGAACGGGACGCCGTAGGCGTCGCCGGGGTGGAACTCCGCGTGCGCGCCGAGCTCGGTGGCGCGGCGCTGCGCCGAGGCGAGCAGGTTCTGGTCCGGCTCGACGCCGACCGCGGTGCCGGTGGGGCCGACGGCGTCGGCGAAGGCGAAGACCTCCGAGCCGGTGCCGGAGCCGATGTCGACCGCGCGCTCACCGGGGGCGAGCGCGAGCGCCTCGTGCGCCCAGCTGCGCAGCCGGTGGATGCCGGGCAGGGCGGCTTGCAGGTCGCGAACGTCGACCAGCTGGTCGTGCCCTTCGCGGTCGAATCGATCCGGTCGCAGCCCGTCGGTGGTCATGGTGTGCTTCCCGTCCGTCTGTGGCGCCGTCGGCTGTGGCAGGGGCGTCGTCTGAGGCATGGGGCGAGCCTACGTGTGGCGTGATGATCGCGCGCGGCCGGTTTGTGAGGTGGGTCACCAGGAATTCGCCGGGGTGCGGAGTGCGATGATGGGGGCGCCCGCCCCGATCGAGGAGTACCGATGAGTCGCACGCTCTGCCTGGCCCAGGAGCCGGGGGCCGACGAACTGCTCAGCGCCGATCACTTCGCCACCCTGTTCGGCATGCTGCTCGACCAGCAGTACCCGATGGAGCACGCCTTCCGTGGGCCGAAGAAGATCGCCGATCGGATGGGCGGGTTCGACATCCACCGGATCGCGGAGGCCGACCCGGCCGAGTTCGAGGAGCTCTGCGCGACGCCGCCCGCCATCCACCGGTACGGGCGGTCCATGGCGCGCCGCGCCCAGGACCTGGCCCGCTACCTCATCGAGCACTACGACGGGCGCGCCGAGCAGCTCTGGACCGCCGGTGCCCCGGACGGCGCGGAGGTGCTGCGCAGGCTGCGCGAGCTGCCCGGATACGGGGAGCAGAAGGCCAAGATCTTTCTCGCGCTGCTCGGCAAGCAGCGCGGGGTCGAGCCCGCCGGCTGGCGCGAGGCCGCCGGGGCGTACGGCGACGAGGGGTCGCGGCGGTCGGTGGCGGATGTGACCGACGGCGAGACGTTGGCGCAGGTGCGCGAGTTCAAGAAGCAGGCGAAGGCGGCGGCCAAGGATGCCGCGGGCGCGGCGCCCGCCAAGAAGACGGCCGCGAAGGTGCCGGTGAAGAGCGCGGCCGCGAAGGCGCCGGTCAAGAAGGCGGCCGCGAAGGCGGCGGTCAAGAAGGCGCCAGTGAAGAAGGCCGCCGTGAAGACGGCGGCCGTGAAGAAGGCGACGGCGAAGCGGACAATCGCGACCAAAAAGACGGCTGGAGCGAAGCGGGCCGGCGCCGAGTAACCGCCCTGTCCCGGGCGCTCGAAGCAGACCGCAGCGGAATATTTCGCGCGGCGGAATACTTTCGCTCGGATGGAAACGCAGTCCGCCCGAACGACCTCGGACCCATTGGAATCGTGCTGCTTTTTTCCCTCGTCGTGTGACCCTCCCGTAACACATGCTTTCCGGCGAAAGCTCTACGAGATGAGGGAAGCTCCATGAGGATGAGGAAGCTGGCCGTAGTCGCGGCCCTGGTCACCACGGTGACCGGCGTTGTGACCGGCACCGCGGGGGCAGCGCCGCAGGCACCCGCCGAGTCCGGCGGCGTCAATTTCACCGCGCACGCCACCGACACCCAGTCGATCATCTCGATCGACCAGGGCTCGCTGGTCGTCGAGGACAACGAGTTCCGCGTCAAGGCGCCGAACGGCACCGTCGTGGCCGGCACCGCGCTGAATTTCCGTATCGACGAGTTCGAGTTCCCGATCGCCGCGAATATCGCCGGGAATTCCGCCACCCTGACGCCGCTGCTCGACGTGGCGCACGCGCAGTACAAGCCGGTCGCGCTGCCCTACGAGGACAAGGCGCCGTGGAAGAACGAGTACGACCGTGAGGTCGCGGCCTGGACCAGGCTGACCAGCACCATCGCCGCCGGCGCCACCATCGGCACCCTGGTCGGCGGCCTGGTCGGCGGCGCCGCGGGCTGCGTGCTCGGCGGCATCGCGGGCGCCACCGTCGCCTCGGCCACCATCGTCGGCCTGTTCGGCCCGTTCGTCCCGGCCGCGGTCATCGGCTGCTTCGGTGGCGTCATCGCCATCGGCGCGCTCGGCACGCTTGCCGGTCAGTTGCTCGTCACCGCTCCGGTGGCGATCGCCGCGGTGATCCAGTACTTCCAGACGGTCAACGCGCCGGCCCCCGCGCCCGCCAAGTAGGCAGGCGCGCGCCCCGCGCGGCCGTGCCGGAGATCCGCTCCGGCGGGGTCGCGCAACCCCACCACGAAGCCCCGCCCGGTGACTCACCCACCGAGCGGGGCTTCGTGCTGTCCGGAGAAGGTGTGGTATCCCACCCTCCTGACGAAAACTATTCTCACCAGCCGTGATTCGGCACCGGAATGAATCCGATCGGAAGGTATTACCCGGTTTTTCCGCACCGAAAGCTTGGTGGGGCCCGTGCTCCGGTGTTACCGTCTAGTTATGCCTGCCAGCCGTACCGCCGCCCCGAAGGTCACCTACGTGACCTTCGCGCTCGGCCTTCGGCTTCCGCTGACTCGGGAACTGTGTTGTTCCCGCCGCCGCGGCTGAGCCCACACCCAGGGCTTGTGCTGCCTCGTTGCCGCACCCCGTAGGTATCCGTCCCGATCGGGACATTGCATAAGGATTCACGATGTCGTCTTCCACGATGTCCACCCGTACCGCCGAACGAACCTCGCGGTCCGCGTCGACTACTGCCCGTACGCGTACCCAGCGCCCCGTCGTGACCCCCGAACTGCGGGTCGCCGACAATCCAGCCGCCGCGGTGCTCCGCGCGGCGACCACCGGCCCGGTCTCCCGTGACGACGCTGCCAGGAGCACCGGCTCCAGCATCGCCACCGTGAACCGGCAGGTCTCCGCGCTGCTCGCGGCCGGCCTGCTGCGCGAGCGGCCGGACCTCACCGCCGCAGGCGCCGTCGGCCGCCCCCGGGTCCCCTTCGAGGTGGACCACGAGAAGTACCTGACCCTCGGCATCCACATCGGCGCCGCGGCCACCAAGATCGTCGCCGCCGACCTGCGCGGCCGGATCCTCGGCGGCCTCGCCATCGCCACCCCGCAGACCGGGCAGCAGTTCGCGGTGAACACCGTGGCGCGCAGCGCCCGCGCCTTCCTGCAGCGCTGGCACCGGCGCAAGCCGCTCTGGGCGGGTGTCGCCATCGGCGGCCGGGTCGATCCGCTCACCGGCGTCGTCGACCACCCCAAGCTGGATTGGCACGGCGCCGCCGTCGGCTCGGTGCTCGGCGAGGTGCTCGAGCTCCCGGTCTCGGTCGCGCCGCACGTCGAGGCCATGGCCGCCTCCGAACTGCTGCTCCCGGTTCCGGATTCGGCCCGCGTCGGCGAGAAGCCGGGCCGCAAGTCGGCCGGCGACAAGGGCCCGGGCCAGGGCAGCAGCCTCTACTTCTACGTCCGCGAGACCGCGGGCATCGCCGTCACCCTCGACGGCCGGGTGCACACCCCGAGCAACGGCCCCGGCTCCATCGCGCACCTGCCCACCGGCTCGGACGTGCGGTGCAGCTGCGGCCGGACCGGCTGCCTCGAGGTCACCGTCGGTGATCGCTCGGTGCACGCGCGCGCCGTCGGGCGCGGGATCATCCCGGCGCACAACGGAACCGGCGGCACCACCATCGCCGACCTGTACCGGGCCGCGGAGGCGGGCTCCGAGCCCGCGCGCGAGCTGCTCGCCGAGCGCGCCACCATCCTCGGCCACACCGTCGCGCTCGTCCGGGACATGCTGAACCCGGACCGGGTGGTTCTCGGCGGCCAGGCCTTCACCGCCTACCGCCCGGCCGTGACGCACGTGGCCAAGGCCTTCCAGCAGGGCAGCCAGCTGCCGCCCACCGATATCCGGATCAGCGGATTCGGCGGCAAGGTGCAGGAATTCGCCGCGGTGGTGACCTCGCTCAGCGTGCTCTACGCCGATCCGCTCGGCGCCGTCCGCCGGCTGCAGGCCTGAGGCGCGCGGCACCCGCTCAGCGGGTGGCGCCGCCGAAGAGCCGCTCCAGCGCGGTGATGAAGTAGGGGAAGTGGCTCGCGAAGCGGCGCAGGTCGCGATCGCGCTCGAAGCCGCCGAACCAGTAGAGCCCGGGGTCGCCGTCGGCGGTCGGATCGAGATCGCCGAACACCCGGATCCAGTTGTCCCCGCGCCCGCCGACCACCGTGAAGGGCAGGGCCCGGGAGAACAGCAGCTCCTGCTGATCGACCGGGACGTCCGCGCGCCGGACCTGCTCCAGCCCGCGCTGCATGGCGCGGAGCTGGGCCGCCAGCTCGCGGCCGCGGTCGGTGCGCAGCGGCAGCCTGCTCGGCAGCAGCAGCGCGGCCACCCCGCCGAGCGCGATGGCGACGCCGACCAGTGCGTGCCCCGCGGTCAGCGCGAGCACGACGGTCACCGCGGCGCCGACCGCGATGAGCGCCGCACCGAGGTAGCGCGGCAGTGCGCGGCCGCGCGGGTCGGTGAAGGTGCCGCGCGCGACGGCGTCGGCGATCAGCCCGGCGCGCAGGGCGTCCAGCGACATCCGGCCGGGGGCGCTGAGCTCGGAGAAGCGGACGGTGTCCGCTCCGGCGGGCAGCAGCGTCTCGTAGACGATCCGCTCGTAATCGCGCAGCTGGTCGTCGGCCGGGTTCACCCGCTCGATCCGCCAGTCCGCCTCCGCGATCCGGGTGATCCGCAGGTAGCGGCGGACCGCGAGGTCGACGACGGTGGCGGCGAGGTCGACCGGGTCGGCGTGCTCGTCGAGCAGCAGCCCCGCCTCGCCGGGCAGTACGCCCTCCGGCGAGGTGAACTGCACGGTGCTGCCCTCCCGCAGCAGCGGATCAATGACCCGGGTGCCGTCGTCGGCCACGCCGCGCCGCGCCCGCAGCACCAGCGCCGCCATGCCTGCCAGCGCGGCGAGCAGCACGCCGAAGGCGATCAGCGCGGGCGCGGAGAGCGCGAACGGCGACCGGCCCGGCTCGGTGACGTCGGCATTGGCGGGCACCGTGTTCGGCGGCAGCTGCAGCCGCAGGTCGATGGCGTCGCCGCGCTGCAGCCCGGTCTGCTCCAGGTACAGCACGCCGTCCGGCTCGATGTGCACGTCCGCGCAGGGCCTGGTTGCGCCGATCGGGCCGAGTTTGCAGTCCACCAGCGCCATTTGGTAACTCGGCGCGACCACCGTGGCGCTGATCGACGAGACGTCGGCGTTCAGCAGCCCGACCCAGTTGAAGACCTGGCTCTCCGGCGCGACGCCGACGGTATTGCGTACGTGGTAGCGGAAGGTCGACTCGCCCGGGTTCGCCTCGATGGTGAACCGGTCGTCGGCGAAGGTCGTCGTCCCGGTGCCCTGCGTGGCCACGTCGGTGACCTCGAAGCGGCGCTCCCTGCCGTCGCCGAGATCGAGCCGCAGCGGCAGCGACATCGTGAACTGGCCGCCGTCCGGCACCGAAATCGTCTCGACCACCTCGAGCACGCCGTCCCGGTTCAGCGTCAGATCGGCGATGATCGCGGCGCCCGGCGCGGGCTGGGCGGCGGCGAGCGGCGCGGCGGCCAGGGGTGCGGCCGCGGCCAGGAGCAGGAGTGCGGCTCGGGCGCCCCCCCGAAAACTCAGCATGGCTGGATACTCTAGACGGGTTGCTATCCTTCGTCGGCGGCTGTTGAACCTGTGAAGCGGAGGGGGACGGTGGAGTGACTCGACCTCCGCACGGTCATGGCCCGGTGTCCGGAGGTCAGGGGCCGTACGATCCCTACGGGCCGCCCCCGGGGCAGCGCCCGCCGCAGGGCTATCCGCAGCAACCCGACCAGCGCAGGCCGCCCGGCTACCCCGCGCCTCCGCCGGGCTATCCCGGGCACTCCGCACCGCCGCCGGGTTATCCTGCGCCGCCGCCCGGGCGGCCGAGTTCGGCGCAGGGGCGATCCGATCGGTCGCCGGGCTACGCGCCGCCGCAGGCGTATTCGCAGCAACGGCCGCAGCCCTACGGCGCGCCGCAGCCGTACGGGGCGCCGCAGCCGTACGGGGCGCCGCAGCCCTACGGGGCGCCCCCGCCGTACGGCAGGCCGCCCGCGCCCTACGGCCCGCCGGGGCGCCCGAACCGGCCGCGCAAGTCCGGTGGCGGCAAGATCGTCTTCACCGTGCTCGCGGTCGTGCTCGCGGTGGTCATCGGGCTGGTGCGGCTCGGCGCCGCCGCGCACACCGCCGACCAGTCCACCGGGCCGGACCCGAGCTTCGGCTACCAGCCGCCGGGCGAGACCGCGAGCGGCCCGGCCGAGACCGCCGCCAACCCGCTGCTCACCGACACCTCGGCCACCCTGCTGCCCGCCGACTGCGACTACGCGCCGTGGGGCACCGGGGTCGAGGTGGCGCGCACCTTCTTCGAGACCGCGGCCGGGTGCCTGGCGGACGCCTGGCGCCCGGTACTGACCGAGGCCGGCCTCCCGTTCGCCGACCCGGCGCTCTCGATCACCGCCTCCACCGCGGGCGTCACCACCCCGTGCACCGGCACCACCAGCGAGTTCGCCGCGTTCTACTGCCCGGCCAACCAGACCATCTACATGCCGATCAGCCAGCTGCAGACCGACATCTTCAAGGACAACTGGGTGGTCTACCTGTCGGTCTTCGCGCACGAGTACGGCCACCACGTGCAGGCGCTGAGCGGCATCCTGCGCAAGGCGAACAGCGACCGGGTGGACGCCGGGGTGCGCAGCACGCAGGGGCTGGAGCTCTCCCGCCGGGTCGAGCTGCAGGCCAACTGCTTCGACGGCATGTTCATCGGCAGCTCGTCGGAGGCGGGTTCGCTGAGCTCCACCCAGCTCAACGTGGCCAGGCGCGACGCCTACGGCCGCGGCGACCAGGCGGGCGACATGCGCGACCACGGCACCGCCGAGAACGGCGGCGAGTGGTTCGAGACCGGCGTCGAGCAGAACCGCACCGCCCGCTGCAACACCTTCACCGCCGCCGCGGGGCAGGTGAACTGAGCCCGGTCAGCGCGCGGCGAGCAGTCGCCGAGCCAGCGGGCCGGGCGCGGGCAGGTCGTCCGGGGTGGTCAGCCAGCCCGCGGTGACCAGCCAGAGCCGCTGCACGTGCGCGTCGGCGGTGTCGAAGAAGACCCGGCGGCCGCGGTTGTCCCGCAGGTCGTGGGCGAGCGTGTTCCACCGCGGCGAGCGGTCGTACCTGGTGCGGTGGTCGTCGGCGAAGCGCGCGACCAGGGTGCCGATCGTCTCCACCGGCTGCAGCGAGACCCGCTGCCCGTACTTGGCGGCGTGGAAGCGGCGGCCGGCGCAGAGCGAGCGCGGGCTGGTGTTGTAGGCGATCCAGCCCGCCCGCTGCGCCCGCTCCAGCAGCCAGAGGTGCCGCACGGAGGTCGGCGCGACGTCGCCGACGTGCTCGCGGACCGCCGTGTGCACGGCGGGGGCGTCGAGGACGTCGCGGCGGGTGGGGCCGGTGCCGTGCCGGATCCAGTGGTCGTGGGTGAGCCGGGCCAGGATGCGCCCGAAGTCGTCGATGCCGCACTGCGCGAGCTCGCCGAGCCGTGCGGTCCGCTCGGCCTCGCCGCGCAGCTCCCGGTGCGCGATGTGGGTGCGGACCGCGGCCAGCGTCGGCACCTCGCCGTGCTCGAGCAGCTCCAGGATGGCCGCGGCGGCGGCGGGCTCGGCGGCGGCGGTGATCGGGAGCGGCTCGCGCTCCGGCGCGAACTCCGGCGGATCGATGGCCCGGCTCAGCAGGGCGACCGCGGAGCGGTCGGCGGCGAACTCGGTGCGCGCGAGCCAGGCTGCGGCGATGGTGTCACACGACGGCACGGCGATACACACTCCTCGTCGAATCGGTGGCGATCGTGTCGCCGCTGGATTCCGTGGTGGCGCTGAATTTTCCGGGGATCAATCCACGATAACCAGCAAATTGCACGCCAGCCGCTCGACAAACCTGATGCGCGCGGGCGGTAAAGAGAGGGGTAAACCGGCCTTGGGTCGGCTTGGCGAGCTGTCGGGTGGTTCCCATCGGGTGAACGGTGGCCGAACGATTGTCGGCAGCGGGTGATTGCTCCCCGATAGCCCGAAGTGGTGTGCCCCGGGTCCGGGAAAAGGGTTCATGCAGCACTGTGATTTACATCACTAGTTACGCTTCGCGGTGCGCCGGATCGCTTTCCGGACAGGCGGAGCGCGGCTGGCCCGCTGTCGGTGGCCGCCGGTAACCTCTGGCCGTGGCTCTGTACCGGAAGTACCGACCGGCAACATTCGCTGAGGTGGTGGGGCAGGAGCACGTCACCGAACCGCTGTGCACCGCGCTCGACACCGGCCGCATCAGCCATGCCTACCTGTTCTCCGGCCCGCGCGGCTGCGGCAAGACCTCGTCGGCGCGCATTCTGGCGCGCTCGCTGAACTGCGTGGACGGGCCGACCTCGACGCCGTGCGGAGTCTGCTCCTCCTGCGTGGCGCTCGGCCCCGGCGGGCCGGGCAACCTGGACGTGATCGAACTCGACGCCGCGAGCCACGGCGGCGTCGACGACACCCGCGAGCTGCGCGACCGCGCCTTCTACGCGCCAGCGGAGTCCAGGTACCGGGTGTTCATCGTCGACGAGGCGCACATGGTGACGACGGCGGGCTTCAATGCCCTGCTCAAGATCGTCGAGGAGCCGCCCGCGCACCTGATCTTCGTCTTCGCCACCACCGAGCCGGAGAAGGTGCTGCCTACCATCCGCTCGCGCACCCACCACTACCCGTTCCGGCTGCTTCCGCCCGCCACCATGCGCGGGCTGCTCGGGAAGATCTGCGAGCAGGAGGCGGTGCCGGTCGAGGACGCGGTGTACCCGCTGGTCATCAGGGCAGGCGGCGGTTCGCCGCGAGACAGCCTGAGCGTGCTCGACCAGCTGCTGGCCGGGGCTGGGCCCGCGGGCGTCACCTACCCGAGGGCGGTGGCGCTGCTCGGCGTCACCGACGTCGCGCTGATCGACGGGGCGATCGACGCGCTCGCGGTCTCCGACGGCGCCGCGCTCTTCGGGGTGGTCGAGCAGGTCATGGAGGCGGGACACGACCCGCGCCGCTTCGCCGTCGACCTGCTGGAGCGGCTGCGCGACCTGATCCTGGTCCGGGCGGTGCCGGACGCCACCGAGCGCGGGCTGGTCGCCGGCCCCGACGACGTGCTGGAGCGGCTGCGCGAGCAGGCGGGGCGGATCGGCCCCGCGACCCTCGCCCGGTACGCCGAACTGCTGCACGAGGGGCTCGGTGAGATGCGCGGCGCCACCGCGCCCCGGCTGCTGCTCGAGGTGGTCTGCGCGCGCATGCTGCTGCCCGCCGCCTCCGACTCCGACGCGGCGACGCTGCAGCGGTTGGAGCGGTTGGAGAAGGCCGTGGCGGGCGGGGTCTTCGCGCCGCCGAGCGGTGCGGGCGCGACCGTCGCGGTGCCGCCGGATCCGGCGCCCGTCGTCGGCGCCGACCAGCCGCCGCGGCGGCGCGGGGCCGAGGCGTTGGCTGCGCTCCGGCGGGAGCGCGGGGGTGAACCGGACGGGTCGTCCGAGGACGGTGCCGCGAGCGCGTCCGACGCTCCGGCGGCGAGTGATGCCGCTCAGCAGGCCGAAGAGGTGCCCGAGCTCGGCCCGGAGGATGTGCCGGGAAGTGGATCGGACACCGGCCGGGCCGAGTCGGCCGCTCCCGCTCCGCGCGAAGAACGGCCGGCTGCGACCGACGGCATCGGTGCGGCCCCGACCGGCGCGGGTGCCGCTGTCGCGCCTACGGGTGAACAGGGGGCCCTCGGCGCGGATACTGCGGCCGGGCCGGCAGACGACGACGAGCAGGAGGTACGCGAGTCGTCCGCCGTGGAGACAACCGGGCCGACGGCGGACGTCGGTGAGCGATCGTCGGAGGCCGCCGCCGGGGACGTGACCGTGGCCGAGCCGCAGGAAACGGCTGCTGAGGCACCTGCGCCGAGTACGGCAGACCCCGCTCCCGCGGCCGTCGAAGCTCCGGCGGACGAATCGACGGCGCAACCGGACGAGTCCGGCTCGGCGCCGGGCGGCGCCGGGGACTCGGATGCCGAGATCCAGCGCGTGGTGACCGAATCCTGGCCGGAGATCCGCAGCCGGGTCCGGGAATTCGGCCCGACCCTGCAGGCACTGCTCTCCGGCGCGTCGGTGCTGCGGGTGGAGCGCGGCGTCGTGGTGTTCGCGCACCAGAGCCCGCCACTGGCGCAGCGCCTCGCCGACCCGCGCAACGTGGAGGCGGTGCGCTCCGCCATCCGCGCGGTGCTGAACCGCGAACTGGACCTGCGCTGGGAGGCGGGCGGCGCCGCGCCGCGGCGGCAGCAGGCCCCCGCCAGGCAGCAGGGCCGCGGCGCCGAGCGCAAGCCGGAGAAGAGCGCAGCCCGCTATTCCCGCCCCAGCCAGAACAAGGAGGGGAACCGCGCGCGCCCCGAGCCGGGCGCGGAGGAACCCGAAGGGGAACCCACCTGGGGCCCGACGACCCGCCCCGAGCCACCCGCCCCACCGGCCCCGCCGAGCGGCCGCACCATCTCACTCCCCGCTGGCCGCGGCGCCGCCGCGCCACCGAGCCGCACCCCGTACGACGACGTCCCGCCCCCGGACTACCCCGACCTCCCCGACGACCCGGGCCCGGACGGCGCCTACCCGCCCGACCCCACCGCGACCAGCGGAAACGGCTCGGGCTACGGCGCAGGCGCCGCCATCCCGCCCACCACGGCGGAGGAGGAGCGGGAGATGCTGGAGGCCGCCGCGGAACCGGTGGCGCCCGGCGATCGGCGCGACCCGGACGAGCTGGCGCTCGAGCTGCTCCGCAGTGAGCTGGGTGCCACACGGCTGGATGGTTGACAACCCTTGCCCTCAACACGTTAAGTTAACCGGAGTTCGCACACGCGGTAGTATGGTCGGGTGGCCGAGCTCGGTCGGGGCGCGCAAACGCGCCGACCGCTGCATGACCGGTTTTGTACAGCGTCAGGACGGTCGGTCCCAGGGCCGGTCGGCGAGGTAACCCCCCGCGTCCGCACCGCTCGCGGTACGGGCACGAAGCGTCTGGACGGACGAGAGTCCGCACCGCCGCACCCCTAGGAAGGAACACCCCGATATGACCACTGAGGCCTACATTTACGAGGCCATCCGCACCCCGCGCGGCCGTAACAAGAAAGGCACGCTGACCTCGGTCAAGCCGGTCGACCTGACCGTTGGTCTGGTCCAGGAGCTGCGCAACCGCTTCCCCAACCTCGACGAGGACCGGATCTCGGACCTCATCCTCGGTGTCGTCTCCCCGGTGGGTGACCAGGGCGGCGATATCGCCCGCACCGTGGTGCTCAGCGCCAAGCTGCCCGACACCGTCGGCGGCGTGCAGATCAACCGCTTCTGTGCCTCCGGCCTGGAGGCCGTCAACATGGCGGCGCAGAAGGTGCGCTCCGGCTTCGACGACCTGGTGCTGGCCGGCGGCGTCGAGTCGATGTCCCGCGTGCCGATGGGCTCGGACGGCGGCGCCTGGGCGCTCGACCCGGCCACCAACTACGACAACTACTTCGTCCCGCAGGGCGTCTCCGCCGATCTGATCGCCAGCATCGAGGGCTTCAGCCGCGATGACGTCGACGCCTACGCGGTGCGCTCGCAGGACCTGGCCGCCAAGGCCACCACCGGCGGCTACTTCGCCAAGTCCATCGTGCCGGTGAAGGACATCAACGGCCTGATCGTGCTCGACCGGGACGAGCACATGCGCCCCGGCACCACCGTCGAGGACCTGGCCAAGCTGAACCCCTCCTTCTCGGTGGTCGGCGAGATGGGCGGCTTCGACGCGGTGGCGCTGCAGAAGTACCACTTCGTGGAGAAGATCAACCACGTGCACCACGGCGGCAACAGCTCGGGCATCGTCGACGGCTCCGCCCTGGTCCTGGTCGGCAGCGAGGAGGCGGGCAAGGCCTCCGGGCTGACCCCCCGCGCGCGCGTCGTCGCCACCGCCACCTCCGGCGCGGACGGCACCATCATGCTGACCGGCCCCACCCCGGCCGCGCACAAGGTGCTGGCCAAGGCCGGGCTGACGCTGGACGACATCGACCTGGTCGAGATCAACGAGGCGTTCGCCTCCGTGGTGCTCAAGTTCCAGAAGGACCTGAACATCCCGGACGAGAAGCTGAACGTCAACGGCGGCGCCATCGCGATGGGCCACCCGCTCGGCGCCACCGGCGCCATGATCACCGGCACCATGGTCGACGAGCTGGAGCGCCGCAACGCGCGCTACGCGCTGGTCACCCTGTGCATCGGCGGCGGCATGGGCGTCGCGACCATCATCGAGCGGGTCTGACCCCAACCGGCAGCCGGAAATTAGGAGACACAGAGCTGTGAGCGAAGCCAACATGATCGGTTGGGAAAAGGATTCGGACGGCATCGTCGTACTGACGATGGACGACCCGAACCAGGGCGCCAACACGATGAACGAGCTGTACAAGAAGTCGATGACGGCCACCGTCGATCGGCTGGTCGCGGAGAAGGACGACATCACCGGTGTCGTGCTGACCTCGGCGAAGAAGACGTTCTTCGCCGGCGGCGACCTGAAGAACATGATGCATGTCGGCCCGGACGACGCGCAGGCGCTCTTCGACGAGCTGGCCGAGATCAAGGGCGCCCTGCGCAAGCTGGAGACCCTGGGCAAGCCGGTCGTCGCGGCCGTCAACGGCGCCGCGCTCGGCGGTGGCCTGGAGATCGCGCTGGCCACCCACCACCGGATCGCGGCCGACGTGCCCGGCTCGCAGATCGGGCTGCCCGAGGCGACGCTCGGCCTGCTGCCCGCGGGCGGCGGCATCATCCGCACCGTGCGCAAGCTCGGCCTGCAGGTCGCGCTGCTGCAGGTGCTGCTGGAGGGCCAGCGCAACAAGCCGGCCAAGGCCAAGGAGATCGGCCTGGTCGACGAGCTGGTCGGCTCGGTCGACGAGCTGATCCCGGCCGCAAAGGCGTGGATCAAGGCCAACCCGGACGGCGGCGTGCAGCCCTGGGACGTCAAGGGCTACAAGATCCCCGGCGGCACCCCGGCCTCGCCCGCCTTCGCGGCCAACCTGCCCGCCTTCCCGGCGAACCTGCGCAAGCAGCTCAAGGGCGCCAACATGCCCGCCCCGCGCGCCATCCTCTCGGCCGCGGTCGAGGGCTCGCAGGTCGGCTTCGACGACGCCTCGCTGATCGAGTCGCGCTACTTCGTGCACCTGCTCACCGGGCCGGTCGCGAAGAACATGATCCAGGCGTTCTTCTTCGACCTGCAGACCATCAACAACGGTGGCTCGCGGCCGAAGGACGTGCCGAAGCGCGAGATCAAGAAGGTCGGCGTGCTCGGCGCTGGCATGATGGGCGCGGGCATCGCGTACGTCTCCGCCAAGGCCGGGTTCGAGGTCGTGCTCAAGGACGTCACCATCGAGGCGGCCGAGCGCGGCAAGAACTACTCCGAGAAGATCGAGGCCAAGGCGCTCTCCCGGGGCCGCACCACCGAGGAGAAGTCCAAGGCGCTGCTCGGGCGGATCACGCCGACCGCCGATCCGGCCGATTTCGCCGGCGTCGATTTCGTGATCGAGGCGGTCTTCGAGAACACCGAGCTGAAGCACAAGGTGTTCCAGGAGATCGAGGACATCGTCGCGCCGGACGCGCTGCTCGGCTCGAACACCTCCACGCTGCCGATCACCGGCCTCGCGGCCGGGGTGAAGCGCCAGGACGACTTCGTCGGCATCCACTTCTTCTCGCCGGTCGACAAGATGCCGCTCGTCGAGATCATCCGCGGCGAGAAGACCTCGGACGAGGCGCTGGCCAGGGTGTTCGACTACACCCTCGCCATCAAGAAGACCCCGATCGTCGTCAACGACAGCCGCGGCTTCTTCACCTCGCGGGTGATCGGCACCTTCGTCAACGAGGCGATTGCCATGCTCACCGAGGGCATCGAGCCCGCCACCATCGAGCAGGCCGGTCTGCACGCGGGCTACCCGGCCGCGCCGCTGCAGCTCACCGACGAGCTGAACATGAAGCTCATGCAGAAGATCGCCAAGGAGACCACCGAGGCGGCCGAGCGCGGCGACATCACCATGGGCACCGAGCGGCACCCCGCGCTCGATGTCGTCGACTTCATGGTCGAGCAGGGCCGCCCGGGCAGGCTGGAGAAGGCCGGCTTCTTCGAGTACGACGAGGACGGCAAGCGCCTGCACATCTGGCAGGGCATCCGGGATCACTTCAAGACCAGCACCGACCTGCAGGTCCCGTTCCAGGACCTGGTCGACCGGATGCTGTTCGCCGAGGCCATCGAGACCCAGAAGTGCTTCGACGAAGGGGTGCTCACCTCGACCGCCGACGCCAATATCGGCTCGATCTTCGGTATCGGCTTCCCGGCCTGGACCGGTGGCGTGCACCAGTTCATCGTCGGCTACCCGGGTGGGCAGGAGGCCTTCGTGGCCCGTGCCGACTACCTGGCCGAGCACTACGGCCAGCGCTTCGAGGTTCCGGCCTCGCTGCGCAAGTAGCAGGCAAGCCCGACGGGCCCGTCACCGCGCCGCGGTGGCGGGCCCGTCGCTTTTCCCACTGCACGGATCCGGGGGCCGCGCACCGCGTTTCGCTGTGGTGAACGGCACGGTGTTCGGTAACCGTACGGTTTGTGGTGCTCTTCACTCCTACTCGCGAGTTCGGCTAGTTTTATCGCGTGCTAGTTGGGCGGACGGGTCGGGCCGTTGCAGGTGTATTGGCAGGTGCGGCACTGGTGCTGCCGGGGGGAACGCCGATGGCGGGGGCCGCGCCGCCCCCGGTCCGGCTCCTCGGTGAACAGGTGCTTCCCTTCGGACTGGAGTTCGACGGGACGGCGGTGGGCGGGCTCTCCGGGATCGATTTCGCCGCGCGCACCGGCGAATACGTCCTGATCAGCGACGATCGCTCGGAACGCGACCCGGCCCGGTTCTATACCGCGCGGTTCGCCGTGGACGACAAGGGCATCGGCCCGATCACGCTCACCGGGACGCACCCGCTCCAGGCCCCCGAGGGGGGTGAATACAGCGCGCTCTCGGTGGATCCCGAGGAGATCCGGGTGGATCCGCGCACCGGTGACTTCGTCTGGACCCAGGAGGGCGAGCGGTTCGAAGACCTGCTCATCGACCCGGCGACCCGGATCGCGCACCCGGACGGCGGCTACGCGGGCGAGCTCCCGATCGCGGGCAACACCGCCATGCGCGTGAACGCGGGCCCGCGCCGCAATGCCGGCCTCGAGGGCGCCACCTTCGCCGCCGACGGCATGCTCTTCGTGACCGCGCTGGAGGGGCCGCTGCTGCAGGACGGCCCCGAGCCGAGCGCCGCCGCGGGCGCGTCGGTCCGGCTCACCGTGCAGGCGCGCTCGGGGCCGGTGCTCGCGCAGTACGCCTACCCGGTGGAGCCGATCTTCGCGCCGGGCGACGGCAACAACGGCGTCGCGAGCATCCTCGCCGAGAATCCGCTCGACCCCACCAAGCTGCTGGTGCTGGAGCGGAGCTACGTGGCCGGGCAGGGCAACCGGATCCGGATCTTTCGCGCCGACATCGCGGGCGCGGGCACCGTGCTGGACAAGCCGATCGGCGGCGCCAAGCCGGTCGGCAAGCAACTGGTGGCCGATCTCACCCAGCTCGGCCTCGGCCACGTGGACAATATCGAGGGGATGACCTGGGGGCCGCGGCTCGCCACCGGTGAGCGCACGCTGATCCTGGTGAGCGACAACAACTTCGACGACAAGCAGAAGACGCAGGTGATCGCGCTGGCGCTGCGCTGATCGGAATCTCCGATCGGCCGTGCGCCGCCGCGCCGGGCGGAAGCGCACCGTACCGGCATTCGGCGCGCTACTTTGGAAGGTGTGCGCCACGCCGTCGAGTGAGGTCGAGGTGGTCCGGTGAACCTACCCTCGCCGGAACGGGCGGCCCCCGACCGGGGACCGGCCGGATCCGAGACCAGCAGGCACCTGCCCGACGCGGGCCCGGCCGACGAGCTGGACGAGATCGTCGCCGAGCTGGCCGGGATGGGGCTCGCCGAGGCGGCGACCATCGGCCGCGGCGGCTTCGGCGTCGTCTTCCGCTGCGTGCAGGCAACGCTCGGCCGGGTGGTCGCGGTGAAGGTGCTCTCCTCGGATCTGGACGCCGAGAGCCGGGCCCGCTTCCTGCGCGAGGAGCAGGCCATGGGCAGGCTCTCCGGGCACCCCAACATTCTGGACATCCTGCAGGTCGACGTCACGCCGAGCGGGCTGCCGATCATCGTCATGCCGTTCTGCGTGCGCGGCTCGCTGGACGACACGCTGCGCGAGCAGGGGCCGCTCGGCTGGGCCGACACGCTGCGCGCCGGGGTCCGGCTGTCCGGCGCGATCGAGAGCGCGCACCGCGCCGGAATCCTGCACCGGGACGTGAAACCGGCGAACGTGCTGCTCAGCGCCTACGGCGAACCGCAGCTCACGGATTTCGGCATCGCCCGCATCCCGGGCGGATTCCGGACGTCGGGCAATCTCATCACCGGTTCGCCCGCCTACACCGCACCGGAAGTGCTCGGCGGCCAGGAGCCGAGCGTGCGCTCCGACATCTACGGCCTCGGCGCCACGCTCTTCGCGGTGCTCACCGGGCACGCCGCCTTCGAACGGCAGGCGGGGGAGAAGGTGGTGGCCCAGTTCCTGCGGATCACCACGCAGCCCGTGCCCGACCTGCGCCAGCACGCCATCCCCGACGATGTCGCCGGTGTGATCGAGCGGGCCATGGCCCCCGACCCCGACGAGCGCCCACCCAGCGCCTACGCCTTCGGTGAGCTACTGCGCGCGGTGCAGCGGGCGCACGGCAGGCCGCCGGACGAGATGGCGCTGCCGCTGGTCGTCGACGCCGGGTTCGGCGGGGCGGACGGCGGGGTCGGCACCGCCGGTGCGGACTCCGGCCCCGAGCCGACCCGGCGCGGCGCCCCCGGGTGGGACGGGAAGGAGCGCAGCACCGTCCCGCCCACCCCGGCCACCAAGTTCCGGCCGCCGACCCCGCTGCGCGCGCCGGTGCGCCGCGGCGCGCTGCTGCACATCCTGCGCTCGGGCGGGCTGCGCAGGCTGGCGCTGATCCACGCCCCCGCCGGGTACGGCAAGAGCACGCTGGCCGCGCAGTGGCGGGCGGAGCTGCAGGAGCGCGGGATCGCCGCCGCCTGGATCGGGATCGACGCCGACGACGACGCCGCGAGCTGGTTCCTCGCGCACATGGTCGAGGCGATCCGGCGGGTGCGCCCCGATATCGGGCTCGGCCTCGGGCAGGTGCTGGAGGAGCGGCCGGCGGACGGCATCGGCTACGTCGTCGCCACCCTGATCGATGAGCTGCACTCCTCGGACGAGCCGGTGGTCGTGCTGATCGACGACTGGCACCGGATCACCGACGAGGGCGCCCGCGGCGTGCTGGACACCCTGCTCGGCAACGGCTGCCACCACCTGCGCTTCGTCATCGCGACCAGGGATCTCGGCGCGCTGCCGCTGAGCAGGCTCCGGGTCGACGACGAACTGGTCGAGATCGACGCCGCGCGGCTGCGCTTCGGCCCCGACGAGACCGGCGCGGTGCTCGCGCACGGCGAGCCGCCGACCCTGAGCGATACCCAGGTGGAGGCGATCGCCGCGGCCACCGACGGCTGGCCGGCCGCGGTCGCGCTGGCCGCGCTCTCGCTGCGCAACGGCGCCGATCCGGAGCGGCTGGTGCAGAGCCCCGGTGAACACGGCATCGGCGAGTACCTCACCGAGAACGTGCTCGACGCCCTCGAGCCGCGGCTACTCGACTTCCTGATGGACGTCTCGGTGACCGAGCGGGTCAGCGGCGCGCTGGCCACCGCGCTCACCGGCGACCAGGAGGCCGAGCTGCTGCTCGCCGACGCCGAGTCCAGGGAGCTCTTCGTCACCCGCAGCAACCGGGACCCGAGCTGGTTCCGGATCCAGCCGCTCTTCGCCGAGTACCTGCGCGCCCGGCTGGACCGGGTGCGGCCCGGCCGCTCCCGCGCGCTGCACCGCAAGGCATCCCGCTGGTTCGCCGAGCATCAGCAGCTGCGCAAGTCGGTGGACCACGCGCTCGCCGCGGCCGACCTCACCATGGCGCTGGACCTGCTCGAGGGCGGCGGCATGGACCTGATCGACGGGTCAAGGCTGGCGACGCTGCTCGGCACCGTCTCCAAGCTGCCGATGCAGCAGGTGGCGTCGCGCTCCAAGCTGCTCATGGCGGTGGCGCGGGCCAATGTGAACCTGCAGCAGTCCGGCGCGGCGCGGAGCACGCTCGGGAAGCTCTCGAACCTGCTGGCGCGCGGGTCGTCGGACGATGCCGAGGTGGTCGCCCAGCGCTGCGAGGCCGCGGTGCTGGCCGCCGCGGACGACGTCGCGCGGGACCGCACCGACGGCGTGCTCGACCGGGTGGCCGACTGCCTGGACCGGGCCGCCGAGCTGCCCGCCTGGACCGTCTCCACCGCCGCCAACCTGGCGAGTTTCGTGCACTGGGCGGAGTTCGACTTCGCCGAGGCGGCGCGGGTGCAGCACCTGGCCGCCGAGTACCACGCCGGGTCGAAGGATCCGCTCGGCGCGGTCTTCGGGCTGTGCGGGGAGGGGGCGACCGCCTACGAGCTGCTCGATGTGGGCGTCGCGGACGACCGGTACCGGCGGGCCTACGAACTGGCGCTGAACCGGTCGGGGCCGCGCTCGCACGCGGCCAGGCTGGCGGCGGCGATGCTCGGCGAGCTGCGGTACCGGCAGGGGGATCTGGAAGCCGCGGCCGAGCTGCTCGACGAGAGCCATCGGCTGGCCACCCGGATCGGGCCGGTGGAGTTCCTGATCCCCGCCTACGTGATCGGGGCGCGGGTGAAGGCGTTGCGCGGCGATCCGGGCGCCGCGATCGCCCGGCTGGACGAGGGGGCCCGGCTGGCCGAGGTCAACGACCTGGCTCGGCTCGCCGCGCACGTGCAGGCCGAGCGGTTGCGACTCGGGTTCGCGGCGCCGGAGCCGAGGGAGCCGGACGGGGCGACCTACGGGGCCGGGCGGCGGCGCGGGGCGGCGGCGTTGATCGCCGAGGCGGAGGAGGTCGCGGCGGTGCGCACGCTGTTGGCGCAGCATGCTGCCGGGGTCGAGGGTGAGCCGGCGGATCGGGCGGTGCGGCGGGCGCGGGCGTTGCGCAGCCGGACCGTGGAGCAGGCGCGGCCGCGGGCCGAGCTCGACACCACGCTGCTGCTTGCGGAGTGCCTCGCTGCCGCGGGGTGGGTCGGGGAGGCGGCGCATCTCGTGCGGCCCGTTGCCGCCACCTGCGCGGAGATCGGGTGGCCGCGGCCGCTGCTCGACACCGGGCCGGGGATCACGGCGATCCTCCGAGTGCTCGGAGCGGAAGAGTAAGAAGTTTTTCCACCCCTACGGGGTGGAGCCCCTTCGGCTGCCGCCGGAGCAAGAAGCCCTCCGGCCGGCCACGGCGGGCCACACTTCCCGGAGGGCCCCGGGGCGTTGTCCCCCCGGGGTGGGCATAAATCCGCCCAGCCCGGAGGGTGCGGGAACTACGGGGTCCACCAGGGGCGGAGGGGGACGTTCCAGAGACCGTCGGGGCCGAGTTTGACCCCGAGCACCTGGTGCAGCTGCACCACATTGCGCTGGAACCCGAGCCGGCTCCCGGCCATGTACAACCCCCAGACCTTGGCGGTCCCCTCCCCGGCCTCGGCGACGCAGGCATCCCAGTTCTCGACCAGGTTGTCGCACCATTCGGCCAGCGTGAGGGCATAGTGCTCGCGCAGATTCTCCTCGTGCAACACCTCGAGCCCGACATTCTGGATGTCGCTGATGATCCGCCCGGAGCCGATCAGCTCACCGTCCGGGAACACGTAGCGGTCGATGAAGTCGCCCGCCTTGGTGGTCCTGGTGTTGTCGTGCCTGGTGATGCAGTGGTTCAGGAAGAGCCCGCCCTCGCGCAGCTTGCCCTGGATGAAGCGGAAGTAGCTCGGGTAGTTGTGAACCCCGATGTGCTCGGTGAGCCCGATCGAGGAGACGGCGTCGAACCCGGACTCCGGGATGTCCCGGTAGTCGCTGTGCCGCACCTCGGCGAGGTCGGAGAGCCCCTCGTCGGCGATCTTCTTCTGCGCCCAGGCGGCCTGCTCGGCGGAGAGCGTCGCCCCGATCACCCGGACTCCCCGCCGGGCGGCGTAGCGCACCATTCCACCCCAGCCGCAGCCGATGTCGAGCAGCCGGTCACCCGCCGTCAGCTTCAGCTTGTCGAAGACCAGCCGGTACTTGTTCTCCTGCGCCTGCTCCAGCGTCCAGTCCGGGTCGCCGTAGGCGGCGCAGGTGTAGGTCATGGACGGGCCGAGCACGTGCTCGTAGAACGCATTGGAGACGTCGTAGTGGTGGTGGATCGCCTCCGCGTCCCTGGTCTTGGAGTGCCGCAGCCCCTCCAGCGCCACCCGGCGCCAGCGCGGCAGCGTCTCCTGCGGCGGCGGCGGGACCGGGCGCAGCCGCTCCCAGCCCAGCGAGCGCGCGATGGTGACCAGGGTCAGCGCCGACGGCCGGTGGAACTTCAGCGACTGGATGGCCCGCAGCACCGGGTACGGGTCGCCCGGGTGCACGCCGTGCACGATCAGGTCGCCCGCGATGTAGGCCCTGGCCAGGCCGAGGTCGCCGAGCGCGTTCACCAGGTAGTTGATGCCGCGCGGATTGCGGATCTCCAGGACGAACTCGGAGTCGTCCGGGCCGGTCGCGCTGCCGTCGAACGCGGTGAATCGAACCGGCACCGGGCCGTCGATCAGCGTTTCGATGATCTCCGCGATCGTCAATTTCGTTCCGAGTTCGGCCAATACGTCGGATCGGTCTCGGAAAGTTGTCATTGTCTCTGCACCGCCTTCGCATACAGGTCCAGCAGCCGCTGGTCCGGGTCGTAGCGTTTTTTCAACTCGGTGTAATGGCTGCCGCCGTAGAGCGCCGCGAATTCATCCTTGTCGTAGAAGGAATCCGAGTACAGCGATTTGTGGCCGTCGAACTCGGTGACGGTGCGCTCGATGGCGCGGTTGGCCGCGCCCTCCGGCTGCCCGGGAACGGTCGGCACCGCCGACCAGAAGCCCACGTTCACGTAGGTGCGCCCCGGCGCCAGCGGGTACAGCGGCCAGGCGCGCCCGTCCGCGGCGGCCTCGGCCTCGCTGTCGCGCAGGCGCAGCGGGCAGAGCCAGATCGGCTCGATCGGGATCTCCCGCAGGAACCACTCGACGAAGTCGGCGGTGCGCTCCACCGGAACCTCGATGTCCTGCACCACCCGCTCCTGCGGCGGGTTGCCCTTCCGCGCGCCGAGCCGGTCGGCGATTCCGTATTTGCGGTCCAGCGCGACCAGCTTCCAGTAGAAGCTGCTGCGGCGGTATTTCTTCGGCCAGAACCGGCGGATGCGCGGGTTCTGCGTGCCGAAGGCGCGGGAGCACCAGAACCAGTCGGTGTCCCAGCGCCAGAGGTAGTCGCCGATGGTGAGCCGGTCGCGCTTCGGGGCGGCGCCGTCGTGCCTGATGGACTGGTAGAAGATAGCCATCCCGGTGTAATCGCTGGTCGGGCCCGGTTCGTCGGTCTGCCTGCCGAGCACCAGGTAGCTCTCGTCGGCGGTGAAGACCACGCCGTCCAGGTAGTCGACCCGCTCGCCGTCGTGCGTCCGGTCCAGCACGATCCTGGTCAGTGCGGCCTCGAGGGCGCGCAGGTCGTGGAAGCGCAGGTGCCGCAGCTCGACGTAGGGGAGCACCGGCTCCAGCTCGATCCGCAGCCGGACGGTGTAGCCGAGCGTGCCGTAGGAGTTCGGGAAGCCGCGGAAGAGGTCGGCGTACTCGCCGTCGGGGCGGACGGTACGGATCTCGCCGGAGCCGGTCAGGACATCCATCTCCAGCACCGACTCGTGCGGCAGCCCGCTGCGGAACGAGCTGGACTCGATGCCGAGCCCGGTCACGGCGCCGCCGAGGGTGATCGTCTTGAGCTGCGGCACCACCAGCGGCGCCAGCCCGTACGGCAGCGTGGCGGCGACCAGATCCTCGTAGGTGGTCATGCCCGCGACGTCGGCGGTGCGTGCTTCCGGGTCGACCGCGATCACCGAGGTGAGGCCGGAGACATCCAGCCCCGGTGCGGAATTGCTCGCCCGCGCCCGGAACAAATTCGAGGTTTTCTTCGCCAAACGGACATTTGCATCGGGCGGAATGGCGCGATAGCTCGCGAGTAGTCGCTCGACGCCTTCCTGATGCGCGGCGAAACCGGATTCGCGTGCGGCCGGGACGTGGCCGGCCTTCCTCATCGGACTCACTGCCACCCCTCGACGCTAGTACGTCGAACCGGCACCGGCCATCAAGTTCACCGTGTCGGCCGAGAAATGTCACGGGAGACGGCGAACAGGGAACAAGCAGGTAACACGGCGGTGTTGTAACCGGCTCGACGGTGGGCGCGCATTCGTGCCGGAACACCGCATCGGGCAGGATCTCAGGCGTCCGGGCGCCTCAGCCCGGACGTTTCGGACAGCAGGGCGCCGGGGCAGGCGTCCGGAGAAGGAGTGCGAAGTGGGACAGGTCAGCGCCAGCAGTTCGATCACGGTGCCCGCGGATCCCCAGCGGGTGCTGGCGGCCGTGGCCGACTACGACACCGTCCGGCCGCGCATCCTCAGCGCGCACTACCGCGACTACAAGGTGCTCGAGGGTGGCAAGGGCACCGGCACCGTCGCCGAGTGGATCCTGCAGGCCACCGAGAAGCGGCAGCGCAGCGTGCACGCGGTGGTGACCGCGACGGATTCCACCGTGACCGAGACGGATTCGAATTCCACCCTGGTCACCACCTGGACCGTGAGCCCCGACGGAACCGGCTCCACGGTCACGCTGCTCACCACGTGGAACGGCGCGGGCGGGGTCAAGGGCATCTTCGAGGGCATCTTCGCCCCGCTCGGCCTGAAGAAGATCCAGGCCGAGGTGCTGGAGAACCTGAAGCAGGAATTGGCCTAGCGGCTGTCGCCGATATCGAACAGGTTCCCCTCGGGATCGCTCAGCGTGGTCCAGCGCGCGCCGTACTCGTCGAAATCGCCGAGCTGCTTCGCGCCGAGGGCCAGTGCCCGCTCGACCTGCGCCCGCCGCTCCGGCGTGTGCAGGTCGAGGTGCACCGAGTTCTTGCCCGGCGTCTTGTCCGGCACCTTGATGAACATGAGCGTCGGGGCGCCGCCAACGGTGGCGAAGTACTCCGACGCCTCCGGATCGACCTTCCGGTCAAGCAGTTCGGCGTAGAAGCCGGCCAGCGCGGCGGCGTTCTCGCTGTCGATGGTGACGTGCGCGAGCTCGAGTGACATGGGTTCCTCCTGAATCAGCGGATGGGCCAGCAGATTTCGGTGCGGTAGCCGGCCGGGTCGTCGCCCCGGTCCGGCCCGGCCAGGTAGATCTCGCGGATCGGCTCCGGCAGCGAGACGTCGTGCGCGGCGACGTGGCTGCCGAGCGCGCCGTAGCTGCGGTCGAAGTCCTCGAAGCCGCCCTCGTGCACGGCGACCGCGAACCGGCCGCCGGGAAGTTCGGCGAGCAGCGGCGCGGGGTGGGTGTCGGCGGCCGCAGGCAGTGGCCCGCCGGTCCCGGGCGGCACCGGGACGTACGCCGTCACCTCGCCCGCGTCCTCCGCGAACCAGGCGGCGGAGTACGTCGCCCCGCCCGGCCCGGCGGGCGCCACCCCCGCGGCCGCCAGCGTCCGGTAGAGCAGGGCGAAGGCGCTGCCGCACCAGGGCCCGATATCGGCGCGGGCAACCCACTCGGTGACGGTGAGCGCGGGGAACGCGGCCGTGCCGCGGTACTCCACCGCGAGCGCGCGCGTTCCCGGCGCGAGCAGCGCGCGCAGCGAGGCGACCACGTCGCGAGTGCGGTTCAGCTCCTCTTCCATCCGGAGCAGGTGCGCGCGCAGCGCGGCGTCCCTCGTCGGCCCGTCGGCCGCCCCGAGCACCGTGCGGATCTCCTCCACCGGCATGTCCAGCGCGCGCAGGCGGCGGATCAGGTGCGCGGACGGCACCTGATCCACCGAGTAGCGGCGGTAGCCCGAGCCCGGGTCGATCGCCGCGGGCTCGAGCAGCGCGATGTCGTGGTAGTACCGCAGCGCCTTCACGCTGAGGTAGGTCAACCGGGAGAACTCCCCGATCGGGACGGTCGCTGTCATGGGTTCAGCGAACACCCTCCCGTGGCGGGAGAGTCAACCGATCACGGCGTGGCGACCACGAAGGTCAGCAGCAGCGTGTTCACCTCGCCGAGCCACCACGAGTAGCCGAACCAGACCCCGGGCGCGACCTCGCGCACCTCGTCGTGCACCTGCGGGGTCGGCGACGGCGTGTAGTCGAGCACCCAGGCCGGGCGGCCGTCGAGCAGCGCGGTGCCGCGGTGGATGTTCGCCGGCCAGGCGGCGATGTCCAGCCCGGTGACCCGGTTGGTGAGGGGGCCGCCGTCCGGACCGGTGGCGAAGGTCTTGCCGATCCAGAAGGCGGGGGCGATGCCCTGGACGTAGCCGGGGCGCACCACCCAGCCGCTGGTGACGCCGCGCGGGGCGGCGCCGGGCGCGGCCTCGTGGAACAGCAGATCCTGCTGGTCCGGCGTGCAACGGAGGCGGAGCGCATCGATGGTCGCCGCTCGATTGCCGGAGTCCAGGACACAGCCGCCGCCGTAGTCGGTGACACCCGAGTCGGCCTGCGCGGGGCCTGCGCAGGCGAACAGCAGCGCCAGCGCCGATGCGGCTATGGTGAGAACGGACTTACGGAGAAGCGGGGACATCGTCGGCTCCAGGGTCGCTACCGGTCATCGATTGGCTGTTCGAGAAAATCGCTGCACTGTAGCCGGTGCAACATTTTCCTCGGGCCCGACCCGAGTTCCATGATAAATCCTCGCAAAACCGGCGATGTACCGGTCCCCGGCGCGGACTAGTCTGGACGCTGACATTCCCGCCCGCTGGAAGGAATTCCCGTGCAACCCGATGGCCAGTTCGACATGCAGCAGCTCCTCGCGCAAGCGCAGCAGATGCAGCAGGCGGTGATGGAGGCCCAGGCCGAGATCGCGGCCTCCGAGGTGCAGGGGCAGGCAGGCGGCGGCCTGGTGCAGGTCACCATCAAGGCCTCCGGCGAGGTGGTCGCGCTGACCATCGATCCGAAGGTCGTCGACCCCGAGGACGTCGACGGGCTGCAGGACCTGGTGATCGGCGCGGTCAACGACGCGATGGCGAACGCGCAGCAGCTCGCGGCCGACCGGCTCGGCCCGCTCTCCGGCGGTCTCGGCGGCGGCCAGCTGCCCGGCTTCTGAGGCCGTAGGTGTACGAGGGCCCGGTCCAGGATCTGATCGACGAGCTGGGGCGGCTGCCCGGCGTCGGTCCGAAGAGCGCGCAGCGCATCGCCTTTCATCTGCTCGGGGTCGAGGCGCCGGAGATCGACCGGCTGCAGGCGGCGCTGCAGAAGGTGCGCGACGGCGTGCGCTTCTGCGCCGAGTGCGGCACCGTCTCCGACGGCGAGCTCTGCCGCATCTGCGTCGACCCGCGCCGCGACCGCACCATGATCTGCGTGGTCGAGGAGCCCAAGGACGTGCAGGCGATCGAGCGCACCCGCGAGTTCCGCGGCCGCTACCACGTGCTCGGCGGCGCGCTCGACCCGCTCAACGGGGTCGGGCCGGACCAGCTCCGCATCCGGCAGCTGCTCGCCCGCATCGGGAACCAGCAGGACGGGGTCGACGTCAGCGAGGTCATCATCGCGACCGACCCGAACACCGAGGGCGAGGCAACGGCCACCTACCTGGTGCGCATGCTGCGCGACTTCCCGGGATTGTCGGTGACCAGGCTGGCCTCCGGGCTGCCCATGGGCGGCGACCTGGAGTTCGCCGACGAACTGACCCTCGGCCGGGCCCTGTCGGGACGCCGCGCGCTGTGATGTTTGGCCCGGCTTCGCCGGGCGGTTCGCCGCCCCGGGAAGTCCCGCTGGTCAGCGCGGCGGTCACGCCCCCGGGGCGGCAGGGGCTGGAGGGCGGGGCCA